>NZ_KQ968579.1:10928-11264 GCF_001578585.1 Sutterella sp. KLE1602 | reverse complement strand
CGCCGAAGAAGAAGAGGTTGTCGTCCTCGAAGCGAACGCCGAGGTAATCGCGGCACCACTTGGCGGCGTCAAGCGCCTGGTGCGTCATGACGTTGATGACCTTCATGTCGCCCTTGCCGTCGCCGCCCTTGAAGGTGTCTTCGGCATGGAGTTCGGGCGAGTCGTCGTTGATGCCGAGCTTGGGCTGGACCCAGTTCTTGGCGACATTCATTTCAGCGCCCGAGATGAGCGAGTTGCCGCCGACGGCGGGCATCTTTTCGAGCAGGACGACGTTGGCGCCGGCGTTCCTGGCGGTGATGGCAGCGGAGAAGCCCGCACCGCCCGCACCGATCACGA
>NZ_KQ968579.1:0-10828 GCF_001578585.1 Sutterella sp. KLE1602 | reverse complement strand
TGACGGCGTCGATGAAGCCCTTGGCGGAGAACGTCGCGCCGGAGATGAGGTCGACGTCGGTGGAGGAGAGGGCCACGACCTGATCCTTGAGGTCCGTGAAGACCTTCTTGGCGAGAATCGGGTTTTCGGCGTTCTTGACGATCTTGATGTCCTGGATCTTGCCGGCATCGAACGTCACGGCGACCGTGATGTCGCCGTGCTTGCCCACGCCCGTGCCCTCGGCGGTCACCGGAGCAGCCATCGAGGCGGCTGCAAAGCCGGCGGCGAAGACCATGGCGACGGCGGACTTGATCATGGTGGATTTCATTGCTTTTTCTCCTCAAAAGCAGGAGCGCCGCAGGGTGTCCCTGCGCCCGAAGGAAAAGGCCTTCGGTGCGGGGCGTCGGACGGGAGGACGCTCCCATTCTCCATACGAATGTGTGTTGTCGTTCATCGGCGGCGGACCGGCCGCCGGACTTTCATTCTAGGACCGTCGCACAGGGACGGCACCTAAGGAATTTTACCTAGGAGCATCACCTGCAGGGGCCCGCCGCGCGGGCTGCGCCAGGCAAAGGAAAGTCCTCAGCCCGTTGAAAAAACGGGGTTTTCCACGCCTGCAACGATATCGGGCGCAGTAGAATGGCGGTGTCCAAACTCCTTTCGCCCTCATATGCAGCAGACTCGCTCCACGCTACCGGGCCTTCTTCTCGCGCTTGTCGCGGTTTTCGCCTGGGGCCTCTCCTACATTGCGACCGAATGGCTCTACACGCACGACCTCGGTCCGTTTGCGGTTCTGACGTTCCGCACCTTCCTCGCCTACGCGGTGCTTCTGATTCTCTCCCACAAGCAGTTCCTTGCCGACGAGCTGATCGACGAGGCGAAGTTCGCGCTTCTCGGCGTCGCCTGCATTCCGTTCTACCACGGGCTTGAGAATCTGGCGCTGCAGGAGACGAACGCGGGCACCGTCGCGACCATCATGGCCTCCGCGCCGCTCTTCACGGCCTTCGTCGTGATTGCGCTCCACCACAGCTTCAGGCTGCACTGGATGACGAAGCTCGGGATCGTGACGGTGGCGACCGGCATGTGCCTCATCTGGTTCGACAACCACGTGATCCAGCAGCTTCCCGCAGCGGGCTTTTATCTGGCGCTCGGTGCCGCGCTCGCCTGGGCGTGCTACTCGGCGCTCCTCAAGAGCGTGCACAAGTACGGCGCGGTCTTCATGGCCCGCAAGACCTTCGGCTGGGGTCTCATTGCCGTCATGCCCTTCTACCTGATGGAGGACGCGGCTCCCGTCGAGGCGCTCACGGATCCGGTCTCGGCCGCCCTGCTCGTCTTCCTCGCCGTGGGTCCCACGACGCTGTGCACGCTGCTCTGGCAGCGCGCCGCCAGGGAGGCGGGCGCACAGCAGATCAGGAACCTCCTCTTCCTCATCCCCGTCATTGCGATGATCGCGGGCCTCGTCATCCTCGACGAGTCCGTCACCTTCATCGGCGTGATGGGCGCCGCGATGATCCTCTGCGGCGTCTGGTGCTCCGACCTCGGCATGAAGCGCGTCAACGCCGTGCTCGCGGGCGCGGACGCCGATGCGCTGAGCGCGAAGTTCACGCTCTTCTGACCGCCTTTCCCACCGCATCCTTCAGGCGGCGCCGGAGCCACGTGCTCCCGCGCCGCCTTTTCATTGGTTGTCTGAAAGCCCGCGAGGCCGCCCTGCAGCCCTCTCGCCCGTCATACCCTCATCTGCACGATCGTCTCACGAAAACGCGCGAAGGATCGAAAATTCACATGGGCCGAGACCCGAATCACTTGCCTGAAACTCTCACTTGACCCAAAGGGGACCGTGAGAAAACAAACGCGCCCGGCCTCCGCCCGCCCCTCCCCGTTCGCACCTCCGAAACGACGATGTTCGGGAGGCGTGAGCTCGACTGCTGAGGCCCGCAAGGCCCAGGGCAAGCACCGGACACCTCTCGACGGGATCATGCTCAGGCGCCACTGCAGAGGTCCGGACAGGGCTTCCCTGGGGCCCCAGGGCGCAACTGTGAGCAACGGCTCCTGAGCCCATCGGGATGCCCCGGGACGGCATCGGCGAGCGCATCGACACCGCCTTCAGAAGCCCCTCCGAGGCGCTTTTTTCGCCGTCCGGCAAAACCGAACGACACTTCTCTTCCTCTCCCGCATCAACGGTCGTTTGATTCCTGTTCGGGTTTTTATTGGTCATCTGCTGCAGACTCCCCGAAGGCGGTCCTCCCCGACCTCAGGAAGGGAGGCGTGCAGTGCCAGCATATCAAGTCGTGCAAAAACGACAGCCGGGCTCGGTCGAAAAAAGTCCCCCGAAGCGGGCGTTTTTGAGGCAAAATACGCACCCTGTGCCGCCGCTGTACGCCGCTTCCGACGGCTGCTTCAAGGCATCGTTCAGACCCCGTCAGGGTCCTAAACGCCCTGAAAAAGGAGTCCGGACCATCAAAAAAGAGGAAAAAACCGTCTTCTCAAGAAGGACGCGGATCGTTCGTCACTTGCAAACGCCTCCAGCAGTAGGCGATCAGGACGGGACGCAAACAAACGGGATGAATTTAGCGCAAGCGTGCTACGACAGGACTCAGCACCGTTCATCTTCGCGCGCCGTCCAAAGTTAAGCATTTTTGTTTAAAGAGGCGGTCTCGGAGGGTCTGTCGCCCCTTGGACGAAAGGAGGCATGAAGAAGCCTTCGAAAGTCCCTCCCGACGCTTCGCTTTTGAAGAGAGTGACGCAGACTCCCTGAAAGGGGAGAGCACAATCGTGAAGGCCAGCGCGTCGAACACGCGCCGGCGGGTTCGCGAATTTCCTCCGGACCGCGCTCAAAACCGCGCGAGTGAACCGTCGGTTTTTCGCCGGGGAGCCTGCAAAAACGAAGAATCCGCCTTTCAAAAAGCCTTCAAAATGACGCGCGGGTTCAGAATGACGCCCCCGAACCACCTCAAAAATCTTGCTTAATTCACAGCATTCGAGGGATGAAAGGCGTATAATTCACATTATTCGAGATGTTATAGCTTCGGACTGAACTTCGGATTCATGCGGAAAAGGGCCCGAAAACGGCGATTTTCCGCCTTTTCGGACGAAAAGCTCAAAAAAGACCTTAACTCTCTTTTCCTTCATGTAAAGTGGTTTAGTTCACAGGATTCTGCGTGTTATGAGACCCAGTTTTGCAGTTGAAGAGTCCGTCAGGACACTTGGCGCCAACCTCAAGGCAGCGCGTCTTCGCCGCAGGCTTCCCCAATCCGTCGTGGCGGAGCGTGCGGGCATTTCGCTCAACACCCTCTCAAAACTTGAAAACGGCGACTGCGGGATCGCGATCGGCAACGTCGCCTCGGTCCTTCAGGCGCTCGGGCTAGGCACCCCCTTCTCCGACGTCGCCGCTGCGGGCGACGATGAGACGGGGCTCATGCTCGAGGCACGCCGCCTCCCCCGCCGGGCCCGCCAGCCGAAGAAGGAGATATGAGCAAAAATGAGAAGCCCTTCCCTGCGTCTTTATGAGATTCGTGCGCGCTGGCTCCCCGGCGACCCTCTCGTCGGACGCCTGGCCGTCCCTCTTTCAACAGGACCCCGTTCGGGAACTCTTCAAGATCCGGGCGCATCGCCGGCTCAGGCCGCCCGCGCCGCGGCGGTGATGCGCTTTCAGTACGACGGCGACTGGGTCGAGTCGGGCGTGCCGCTCGGCGCGGACCTCCCGCTCGAGCACGGCGTGCTGCGTCCGAGGCTCGGAAAGTCGGCGTTCGGTTTTCTGGAAGACCGCGCGATCAGCGCCCCCGTCTTCTCCATCTTCAATGACCCCGCCTCTCCGCTCTCGGGCCTTCCCGAAGGGGCGGGCAGGCTCGAGACGACCGCACTGCTTCTCCCCCACAGGACCGACTCGCTCGGGGCCCTTTCGGTGACGCCCGTCGATGTCGATCCCCTGCCCGAGCGTCCGCGCGTCAAGCGCCAGTCGGAGCTTCCCGAACTCATCTACGCCTACCACGCGATGGAGCGCGGCAAGGCTGGGAGCGACGAGGTCAGCCTGCTTCAGAACGGCCTCACGCTCCCCGGCCGCCGTCCCGTCTTCACGGTCGAGCGGCATCGCGAGGCGCAGACCGCAAGACTGAGGAGCATGCTCGATCCGATCGACCGCCCCTTCTGGATGCACATGGCGCTCGTCGCCGCCAAACGCTGCGGCATCCGCACGGTCGAGACGGACCTCGAGCACGAAATGGGCGAGAACATCCTCTTCACGCGCCGTGCGGACCGCAGGGGCGCGAATGCGGACGCCCCCGCCGACAAGCCCCTCCTGACCCTCACGGGCGCGACGCTTGCCGCCCGCCAGGAGTCCCCGAGACCCGTTCCGCCCGGCTATCTGGCGCTCGCCGACATCCTCAACGGCGGCGGCGCGGCCCCGAAGGAGGACCTCCCCCAGATGTGGCGGCGCATCGCCTTCCAGCTCCTCACGGGCGGCGCGGGCGACTCGCTCAACCGCTGGCAGTTCCACAGGGAGCCGCTCGGCTGGCGCCTCTCGCCCGCCCACACGCTCGAGTGGAATCCCTCTGCCCTGGGCCAGGGCCTCACGATGGACGGCCGCAGGCGGCTCTCCTGCGCGGACGACGCCATTCCCTACGCCCGCTACTTCGGGCTCACCGTGAGCGACGCCAAGGGCATCCTCATGGAAATGCGCCGCATCCTCTCGGGCTGGGAGGGACTCGCCGAGGAATTCGGAGCCGACCCGAGGGACATCGCCTACATGGCGCCGCTCTTCGAGGAAAACCTTTGAGTAGCCGCGCGCCTGATGCCGCTCCCGGCATCCCTCAGGCGCATTTGGAGCGCCGGAAATGACGAAGGGCAGGATGCTTCACGGCATTCTGCCCTTCTTTTGCGCCGCTGCTGCGCTTTTGCTGCGGTCGCGCGTGCGGAGTTCGAACTCAGCCGCGGCCGTTGGTGTCCAGACGCATCGAGCCGCCGAAGTCGGTCACGGGGCTCGTGTCATCAGACTTGTTGCGGCGCTTGGGCTGTCGAAGGCATACTTCGACGTGCTTCTCCTTCTTCTTCGCGATGACGGGGTTCGTGTCGACCGTCTCGTAGACCAGAGTCCCTCCTTCTTCCCTCACGGAGGACTGGCGGCGGTACTTCAGGGCGACGGTGCCCGGCGTGCGGCCGCGGTGCGGCTTCTCGGACGCATCGGGGCGCTTCGGACGATCGACGCCCGACGAAAACTCCGCCTCCCAGACGTGCGGCGGATCTTCGGACTCGCGCTTGACGGCGGCCTGCGCAAGCTCCTCGGCCGTAAAGGAGACGCCGGGACCGCGGACCATGAGGCCAATGCCGAGCGCATCCAGGACGACCAGCATCTTGTCGAGCTGCACGGTGGGCTTGCCATTCTCGAGCTCGACAAGGAAGCGGCGGCCGACGCCGCAGCAGATCGCCGCATCCGTCTGAGATATGCCCAGACGTTGGCGCGCAAGACGAACCAGTGCGCCAATCTCGGTTGCATTGTGCACGCAGATGCGTCTGGTGCGCCGGACGTGTCGCACGGTGACGTCCGTCGCTCCTGCTTCGTGGTTGCCTTCTGTCATAGTCTCTTCCCTTTATTGCCGCCGTCACCGTCGTTCCGGGTCTTCGCGACAGTGACTTGCGAAATATTTTCACGATAGCGGAAACGGGGGTCCGGCACATCGGAATAGTCTAGGATTATGGCCCATGCTACGATATTTTGCAAACAAAAAACGCAGTGCATGATGCCTGACGTTATGCACTCCTGTCAGTCGCGCAGGCGTTTGAGCGCCTGCTCAAGGTCTGCAATCAAGTCGTCGGGTGATTCCAGGCCCACCGCAATGCGCACCATTCTTGAAAAAGTACTCGTGCGTACAGACCTTGTTCCGTAGCACGGGATGAGGAGCGACTCGTATCCTCCCCATGAGTATCCGCGCCCAAAGAGCTTCAGCGCATCGACGAAGGGCGCGAGCTTGCCGTCGTACTCGGGCCTGAAGACGACGGCGAAGAGACTCGTCGCACCCGTATAGTCGCGCTTCCAGATCGCGTGCGAAGGGTCAGACTCGAGCGCAGGCCACCTGACGGTCTCGACCTCGGGGCGCTCGAGGAGCCAGTGCACGATCCTTTCGGCGGACTTTGCCGCATGTGCGACACGCACGCCCATCGTATGCAGTCCCCTGTAGGCCAGGTAGACGTCGTCGGGCGAAGCCGCCTGACCGAGCCTCACGGCTGTACGGTAGACGGCGGGCCAGACGCGCTCGTTGCAGACGACGACGCCCATGAGCAGGTCGGAGTGGCCTGCGATGTACTTGGTGGCCGCGTGCACGACCATGTCGACGCCATGGTCGAGCGGCTTGAAGTAGAGCGGCGTCGCCCAGGTGTTGTCGATGACGCTCGTCACGCCGTGCCTGCGGCAGGCGGCGGCGATGCCGGGCACGTCCGACATTTCGAAAGAGTGCGAACCCGGATTCTCCATCATGAGGAGCGTCGTCTCGGGCCGCATCATGGCCTCGATCGCCTCGGGCGAGGCTGCGGGATCGAAGAACTCGACGTCAACGCCCATCGTGCGTAGGATCTGCTCGGCGAATTCGCGCGTGGGTCCGTAGATCGAGTCCGAAAAGAGCGCATGACAGCCCGCCCGCACGAACGCAAAGAGCGGCGTCGTCGTGGCGGCCAGGCCCGTCGAAAAGGCCCATGCGCCCGCGGCGTTCGGGCCCTCGAGCGTCTTCATCGCCGAATAGAACGCCTTGTGTGCGGGACCGCCGTAGCTCCCGTAGCAGGGCTTGCCGTCCCGGCAGGCCATCTCGTCATGGACGCGGTCCATCATGTCCTCGCAGGACTTGTGAAGCACCGTCGAGGCGCGCACCACGGGCGGATTGACGTACCCCCACTCCGGGTCCCAGTCGCGGCCCGCGTGCACGAGCTGTGTTGCGGCATCAAGATCCTTCATCGACACGGCTTTTCCTCCTTCTTCGAATGCATGACAAAACGGCGGTCAAAGCCTGAACTCTGCCGCCGTCACCCGCCTTCGGGCGGGATGCGTTCTCATATTCTCGCACGCCTGAACCCGCGAGAGCCCCGAGCCGCACTCAGGGCGTCCGCCGCGCTCAGTCCTCGTTGGGCACGACCGCCCATGCGCGGACCGGGAAGCCCGGGAACTTGTCGAACTTCGGGAGGCCCACGAAGATCACGCCGCCCGTCGAGGGCAGCTTGTCGAGGTTCGCCATGACCTCGACCTGATAGTGATCGGACTCGAGCACGTACTTCTCGCAGTCGAGCCCCCCTCGCCCGCACGTCGGCCGAACCGTCCGTGTCGAGAGTCTCGTGGCCCACCGCCGTGACGCCGCGCTCCTCGAGCTCAATGCGCTCGAGCGTGCGGCGGCCCTCGACGAAGTGTTCGGGCGCATCGACGTGCGTGCCGTACTGCGTCACGAACGAGACCTGCTCGACGTGAAAGCCCGACTCGGCCACCGTGTAGCGGGGCTCGGTCCTCATGGCGGGAAACGGCCCGAAGCGCTGGATGCCGGGATGGACGAGATGGGTGAGGTCGACGATTCGGCCGGCCTTGAGGACGCCGAGGGCGTCGACGATCGCATTGCGAGTCATGGCAGGGTCTCCTGAAGGGGAAGCTGTTGTCGTGTGCATTTTCGCTGCCTTTTCCGACGGACTTTCAGACTAGCTTGGCCCAAAATCACCCGCCTGTCTCCAGGCCAAACTACCTGCGACAAATCACCTGCACCGCCGCAAAAAGGCGACGCACACTCTGCATGCAAAATGTTGGCGCGAGCCCCCTATTTTCCGCCGCCCCTGAAGAAGCGCCTGACGGCGCGTCCGATCCCCCAGAAGAAGTCGAGAATGCGCTGCAGGATGGTGCGGTGACGCCTGCGCCAGAGCCAGGGCGCCTCGGGACTGCGCTCCGCCCAGAGCCCTCGTCCCGCGCGCATTGCGCGCGCCTCGGCCGCGAGATAACGCCCGCGGGCCTCCTTCGGGAGCGCCCATAGGTACGTGCGGTAGGCCCAGGCTTCGCCTTCCTCGACCATGACGAGTCCCGCATCGACGCCGTCCGCGGTCACGGTGCTCACCCATCGACCGTATCGGTCGGCCGCAACGCTCCTCACCTTCACGCTCCGTCCCTGCAGCATGGCGCGAAGCCGCCTCTCCGACTCGCGGCCGCGCGGCTGCGCCGTCTCGGGCGCGTCCATGCCCGCAATTCTGAGCTTCACACGGCCGAAGCGGCCGCGGACGATGATCGAGTCCCCGTCGCAGACGTGCTCGACCTTCGCCTCGAAGACGAACGGAAAGCGCCTGCGCCTCGAGAGATGACGGACAAGCCAGAGCAGAAGAAGCACGATGAAGCCGCCCATCACGAGGACGGCGGGTGCGGGCGCGCCCGTCACGGGCGGCCTCCGAAGAATCTTTCAGTTTGTTTTCCCGATGCGCGCATGGTTGTCTTTCGTTACAGGTTCAGCATATTCCTTGCGAAACGATGGATGCGAAACGAGAAGCCTTCTCAATAGAATGTTTCCACGGCCTTCGCCCTGCCGCGAAGGCGCTCTCAAAAACCGCATTTTCATTTTTCCGCGTGCCGTATTATGGCCGCGCCGAGGAGAAAACACATGAAGAAGACGCTTGCCGCCCTTGCCGGCGCACTTGTCGCCCTGCCCGTCCTTGCCGCCGGCCCGCAGGGCTTTGCCGCGGCGCCTCAGGCCCAAGGTCCGAAGGGGTTCGACACCGAGCCCGCCACCACCGTCGCCGCCGTGCTCGAGTCCGGGAAGGACCACCAGATCGTCACGCTGCGCGGCAAATTCACCGAACACGTCCGCGGCGACAAGTACGTCTTCACCGACGACAAGGGCGCCTCCATCAGGGCCGAGCTCGACCATGACCGCGACTGGTCCATGATCACGAAGGACGCGCCCGTCGAAATCCGCGCCGAGGTGGACAAGGACTGGACCGAAATCGAACTCGACGTCCTCTCCGCAAAGCCGCTCTGACGCTTTCCGCCGCCATGAACGACAACGCCCGCGGGCCTTCCGGCCTGCGGGCGTTTTGTCAGTCGCGACGGAATCCGGCGTGAATCTTCGTCAGATGAACTGCGAGACGACGATGCCGGCCACGAGAAGCGTCACGTTGTACGCGAGGAAGGTCGGCACGCAGGTGTCCCAGATGTGGTTGTGCTGGCCGTCGGCGTTGAGGCCGGACGTGGGGCCGAGCGTGGAGTCGGAGGCGGGGGAGCCCGCGTCGCCCAGGGCGCCCGCGATCGTCATCAGGAGGATCGTGGCGGGGACGGAGAAGCCCACGGCCGTGCAGAGCGGAACATAGATGACGGCGAGGATGGGCACCGTGCCGAACGACGTGCCGATGCCCATCGTGACGAGCAGGCCGATGAGCGTGATGATCGTCGCGGCGACCCACTTGCTTTCGCCCATGAGGGGCACGACGCCCTCGATGAGCGAGTTGACGGCGCCCGTTTCCTTGAGGATCGCGGCATAGCCGCCCGCGATCAGCATCACGAAGGCGATGAAGCCCATCATGGAGATGCCGCTCGCGATGTGGTCGTCAAGCTTCTTGAACTGGAAGGCGCCGCCCGCGAGCATGATGATGAGGCCGAGCAGCGCGGCAAGCGGCAGGCTCTCGAGCATGATCTGCACGGCGACGGCGGCGACGATCGCGCCGAGCGTGACCCAGTGCCTGAGACCGAAGCGGATCTCCTCGTCGGACTCCGTCACGCCCACGACGGGCTTGTCGAGATAGGTGCGGGGACGGCGGGTGAAGTAGAAGACGGCGAGCGCGAGGCCGACGACCATCGAGAGGCCGGCGATCCAGGCCACCGACGCCACGTCCGCCACCGTCACGGCTATGCCGTTCTGCGTCATGGACTGCGCGACGATGCCCTGGAAGATGAGGCCGAAGCCGATGGGCAGCGACACGTACGGGGCCGTGAGGCCGAAGCCGAGGGCGCAGGAGACCGCACGGCGGTCAAGCTTCATCCTGTTCATGAGCTTGAGCAGCGGCGGAATCAGAAGCGGGATGAAGGCGATGTGCACGGGCACCACGTTCTGCGAAAGGCAGGCGATGAACGCCAGGCCGAAGCAGAAGACGAGCGGCCTGCCGCCCATCTTGGAGCCGATCCAGCGCACGAGCATCTGCATGAGGCCCGTGTGCGCGATCGCCACGGCGAAAGTGCCCAGAAGGATGTAGGAGAGCGCGGTCGTCGCGTTGGCGCTGAAGCCGCCCGAGAGCAGCTCCATCGACTTCGTGAGGCCGAGCCCGCCCGTGAGACCCGCGACCAGAGAGGCCGCAATCAGGGCGAGAAGAACGTTGACGCGCGCAAGGCAGAGCGCGCAGAGCACGACGACCGATATGACGATCGGATTGAGGATGAATTCCACGGCTGGACTTCCTTTTCTATTCTGTCTTCTGTCAGGATCCCGTTGCCGGCGGACGCCCTCGGGGGACGGTGGCGCCCTTTTGCGGGACATACGCGTTCGATTATGACACAGCCCGCAACGATTCCACACATCCCGAAGGATGTCTTTTCCTACCCCAAAAGACGGAGAATCCCCAAAACACCCGCCGCAGAGCGCCGGAGCCCGCAATTCACATGCGCGCAACGACCGCGGGCACCCGTCGTGCAGGGCGCTCGCCTCCGCCGAAGCCCCCGCATCGGGGCCTGCGTCAGAACTCGCGCAGGTAGTCGATGATGTCCGGCGCAGCCATGGCGCCCGCCGCGGCCATGTCGGGATCGCGAAGCCTCCACCACCTGCCCGACTCCTCGTCGAGCATGAAGCGGTCGGTGTAGAGCTTCATGTTGCCAAGACAGTCGTTCGTGACTGCTCCCCGTCCGATTTGTAACAAATCG
>NZ_KQ968578.1:29462-33244 GCF_001578585.1 Sutterella sp. KLE1602 | reverse complement strand
GGCAGTCCTTGCTGGTAAAAGGCAGGGAAGCCCCATCCAATTAATAATTGGGCGGGGAGGATTCACGGTGATGAAAAGAGACGGGGCGGCAAGGAAAACGACTCAGCTTCTAGGTGAAATGTCTTAGTAGACCATCCGTATTTTTGCGGGTACACTACTCCCTGTGCGGTATGCCGGCGTCCGCAAAGCGGACGGCCAACCCCAAATTCAGATGCGGATTGCGTAGTAATACGCAGGAGAAGCCGCAGACAACATATCGGCATGCCTCAGACCAAAGCATCAAGACACTGACATGCAACCCACTTACGATCAGACGGATCCGACGTCCCCCGCCGGCTCCATTCCGCACTGGATCGACCCCGTCAGGGAGGCCGACCTGGTGGCTCGCAGGCGCACGGTCCACAGGACGCCCGAAACGGGCTGGGCCGAATTCATCGCGACCGCCCGCGCTGCCGAATTCTTCACGTCGCTCTGCTTCAAGGTCATGGTCGGGCGCGAGTTCATCGACCCCATCTACGTGCGCGGCCGCTCCGACGCCGAGGTGAGCGAGTCCGAGCGCCTTGCGAAGGCCGCGGGCGTCTCGCCCATCCTGCTGCAGCGCATGGGCGGCCTCACGGGGCTGTGCGCGACGTTCGACACGGGCCGTCCGGGCAAGACCCTTGCGTTCCGCGTCGAGCTCGACGCCCTCAAGATGGACGAACCCGTCGATCCCGACCACATTCCCTACAAGGAAGGCTTCGCCTCCGAGCGTCCCGGCCTCATGCACGCCTGCGGCCATGACGGTCATCAGGCCGTCGCCTTCGAGCTCGGCCGCTTCATCGTGGCGAACAGGGATCGTCTGACGGGCCGCATCCGCTTCATCTTCCAGCCGGGCGAAGAGGGCTCCCGCGGCGCCTATCCGATCGTGCAGTCGGGTCTTCTCGACGACGTGGACACGCTGCTGTGCGCCCACATCGCGACCGACCTTCAGGCGGGCACCGTCGTGGCCGCTCCCGAGAAGTTCCTCTGCACCACGAAGATCGATCTTCACTTCGAGGGCGTGCCGGCCCACGCGGGCATGCAGCCCCAGCTCGGTCGCAATGCGCTTCTGGCCGCTGCAGACGCCGCGCTCATCCTCATGGCCCTGCCGCGCCACTCCGACGGCATGACCCGCGTCAACGTCGGCACGCTCCATGCGGGCGAGGGCCGCAACGTGATCGCGGCCCATGCGGACATGGAGGTCGAGGTCCGAGGCGAGAACGAGGCGATCAACCGCGAGCTCGCCCGCGAGGCCGTCACGCGCGCCCAGGGCTGCGCCATGGCCTTCGGCGTCAAGATGAGCCACAAGATCATGGGCGAGGCCGTCGACTTCGTGCCCGACGACGGCATCGTGCAGATGATCACCGTCTGCGCCCGCCGCGCGCGCTACGTGCGCGAGGTCCGTCCCTCGGTGCCACTCAACGGCTCCGACGACGCCACCCTGATGATTCGCCGCGTGCAGAGCCAGGGCGGCCGCGCAGGCTACTTCCTCGTGGGCGCGGGCCTTGAGGCCTCGCACGAGCATGCCGCCGTCGACTTCGACGAGCGCTACCTCGTCACGCTCTACGACATCTTCGCGAACCTCGTGATCGGTCTTTCGGGCAACTGGTAGCCCGAAGCCCGACCTCGGCCCTCTCATCCCGGAAAACCGGCCCCGCCTTGCGGCGGGCGCCGGTTTTCTGCTTTCCGGCGTGCAGGATTCGTGCGTTCTTTGCTTTTCGTTCATGAGGCCGCAGGGGCGGACTTCGCCTGGCTTCAATGCCCGGAAAAAGTGCTTCCGGAGGCTGTTTGTGGTGCCGAAACAACACTGGGAGTAGAGGAGACACCTTATGACTTATGAGAGACAGTTAGGTCGAGGCGCCTGAAGGACGCGCGATGCGTCGCGTTTGACGCGTTAATGCGACAGTAAAAGTTTCACACGGCCTGAATGTTCTCTGGAAAAATGCCTCACAGGTCTTGAGAAAAGACCGGACCACGGTGCAAGCGCAGTGCAAAAGCGTGCGCGCCATCTCGACGGAGCCCCTCGGGAAGCTTCCGTCGCCGCTCGCGGGCCGGCCGGTCCGGCCCGGAGCGAACCCAAAAAATGAGGAAATGCAAATGTTCAAGAAGTCTCTCGCTGCCGTCGCCGTTCTCGGTGCCTTTGCCGGCTCTGCTCTCGCTGCCGACGTTCAGCTCTATGGTCTCGTTGACCTCGGTCTCAACTGGACGCAGGTCGACAAGGGCACGACCACGACCGACAGCTTCGGCATGGGTTCCGGTCAGAACTCCGGCTCTCGCTTCGGCCTGAAGGGCACGGAAGATCTCGGCAACGGCTACAAGGTTGGCTTCAACCTTGAAAACAGCTTCAAGGCTGACGACGGCGCTTTCGACAAGGGCTCCCGCCTCTTCCACCGCGAATCCATCCTGTTCGTCGAAACGCCGTACGGTGAACTCTCCGCCGGCCGCACGGGCGGTCTTGATTCCGGTGTCGGCCGCTACGGTCAGATGGGCTCCGGTGCCACCGCCATGAGCACGGGTTGGGACAACATCGCGAAGACCAGCAAGGTCTTCCTCGGTCTCGGCGACCGCATGGACAACACGCTCACCTACAAGTCCCCGAAGTTTGCCGGTGTGACGCTTCTCGCTCAGGCTTCTCTTAAGAAGTCCAACGTTAATGAAGAGGGCGATGCCATCAAGACTGAAGAAGGCTCCTCCGACGCCGACCGCTACTACGCCCTCGGCGTGACGTACGGTGCCGGTGCTCTCAACGCTGGCCTCGTCTACAGCCAGACGGACTGGAACCGTACCGAACTCAAGGACCAGACCAACGACGACAATCAGACCGTCGTGTCTGCCTTTGCCAACTATGACTTCGGCATGGTCAAGCCGATGGTTGCCGTCCAGTACTTCGATGGCGGCAAGGATGAAGACAAGACCGCCGACAACAAGAAGACCGCCCTCAACAAGGGCTACGGCTTCGTTGTCGGTGGCACGGCTCCGCTCGTCGGCGGCACGCTGAAGGTTCAGCTCGGCTGGAACGACTACGAAGACGTGAAGACGGGTGCCACCGAAGGCAACAACATCATCACCGGCGTCGGCTACGAATACCCGCTCTCCAAGCGCACGTACCTCTACACGGCCGCCGGCTACACGCAGGTCAAGACCGAAAAGGCCGGCGTCGAAACGAAGACCAAAACGTCCGAAGTCATGCTCGGCATGGTCCACAAGTTCTGATCACTGCCTGTTCGCATAGAACGTCAGTCTGACTGAACCAAGCACCCCGGTTCCGCAAGGAGCCGGGGTGTTTTTCTCGGGCGAACGGGGTCGACGTTCGCAGGAATTTGGGGCGAAAAATCGAGGAAAAAGTCCCTCCGCGGACCCCTGAGTGAGCGAAGTCGACATTTCGTTCTACAGGCTGTCCACGTGTCGAATTCTCGGAAACAGGGCGGTTTGTTGTAGGAATGCAACACTCCGGAGAGAAAGTCACGTGGCGAGGGTTAGCACCTATTTTTCTCCTTAAGGCTAGAGCCACAGGCATTTTCAATGTTTCCTCGTCTGTTTGTCCTCTGGAGCGCATTAGGAGATTGAAGAAGTTTTTGGGAGAATGTCCACAGGTCCTCGCGGACCAAAGACCAGATGCGGCTCGGACCAACTTAGCCGCTCTAAATTCGGCAGCGTCTCCAGTGAGAAGTCTGCCGGCCGCCGACGCATCACAAAAGACGATGCGCGGCACTCAATGAGGAAACAAATCATGTTCAAGAAGTCTCTCGCTGCCGTCGCCGTTC
>NZ_KQ968578.1:0-29362 GCF_001578585.1 Sutterella sp. KLE1602 | reverse complement strand
TTCTCGGTGCCTTTGCCGGCTCTGCTCTCGCTGCTGACGTTCAGCTCTACGGTGTCGTTGACCTCGGTCTCAACTGGACGCAGACGGACGACGGCGTCACCAAGACGGACAGCTTCTCCATGGCCTCCGGTCAGAACTCCGGTTCCCGCTTCGGCCTGAAGGGCACGGAAGATCTCGGCAACGGCTACAAGGTTGGCTTCAACCTTGAAAACAGCTTCAAGGCTGACGACGGCGCTCTCGACAAGGGCTCCCGCCTCTTCCATCGTGAATCCCTCCTGTTCGTCCAGACGCCGTTCGGTGAAATCTCCGCCGGCCGTACGGGCGCTCTCGACGCCGGCACGGGTCGCTACAACCTGATGGGCTCCGGCGCCACCGCCATTGGCACGGGCTGGGACAAGGTTGGTTGCTCCAGTGACGTTCTGCTCGGCACGGGTTCCCGTATGGACAACACGCTCACCTTTAAGTCCCCGAACATGGCCGGCTTCACGGTCCTCGCTCAGGCTTCCCTGAAGAAGGACAACACGAGCAAAACTGACGGCGAAGAAGGCTCCTCCGACGCCGAACGCTACTACGGCCTTGGCGTCACCTATGGCGTCGGTGCCTTCAATACCGGTCTCGTCGTGAGCCAGGCCGACTACGGTCGCGCCGCCGTCAACGGCAACAATCCTCAGAACGACGACGACATGCTGACCGTTTCCGGCTTCGTCAACTATGACTTCGGTATGATCAAGCCGATGTTCGCTGCCCAGTACTGGGACGGCGGCAAGGACTACGATGGTGCCGCTTCCGTGAACATCACTTCTGACAAGAAGAACTACGCCACGAAGGGCTACGGCCTCGTCGTCGGTGCCACGGCTCCTGTCGTTGGCGGTACGCTGAAGGTTACGGCCGGCTGGAACGACTACGAAACCCTCTTCGAAACCGCTCAGGACGGCAATGGCGAAGGCAACAACTTCATGGTCGGCGTCGGCTATGAATACCCGCTCTCCAAGCGCACGTTCGTCTACACGGCCGCCGGCTACTCTGAAAAGAAGGTCGAGTGGAAGACTGAAGAAGACAAGACCAAGACGTCCGAAGTCATGTTCGGTATGGTCCACAAGTTCTAATAACTGCCCGTTCGCATAGAACATCAGTTTGACTGAACAAATCGCCTTGGATTCCGCAAGGAATTCGGGGCGATCCTTTTTCAGGGGCCGAATCCAAGCGGCTTCAATCAAATGCAAAAGGCAGCGCTCCCTCGGGATCGCTGCCTTTTGTTCTTTGTCGTGCTCTGTCTTCCTCAGTTCCGAACGGGCCGGTCGAACCACCCCGAGAGCTCGTCCACAAGCTCGACGCGAAGCCCTGACGCACGCTCGCCGAGCTTCTTCCTGAGACCTTCGGCAAGGAGTTCCGGTGCCTCTGCATGCGAGACTGAAGTTCGCTCGAGATGAATCACGGGGCTGATGCCGTCCGGGAAGCGGCAGCGGAACCTCAGGCCCGGAAGCCGATCGTCCTCCTTCATGAGGGCTTCGACGGCGGCTTCGGCGTCGGCTGCGAGTATCAGGTCGCGGGCCGCGGGCTTCATGCCGTAGGGAAAGCGGGTGAGCAGGCAGGGCCTTGCCATCTGACCCGGATTGCGAAAGCCGAGTGCGGCGCCGAGCGAACGTATCTCGTCCTTGCTGATGTCGGCCTCTGCAAGCGGGGAGCGGATGCTAAGCTCCTCCAGAGCCTTGCGGCCGGGACGGTAGACGGCGAGGTCGGAGTGGTTTGTGCCGTCGCAGAGCTGGGCGTCGCCGGCAATCCTGAGAAGCTCCGTGAAGATGTGGCGCTTGCAGACGTAGCAGCGCAGGCGTCCCGCGGCGGCGAGGTCGGGCATGTCCGCAGGATCGAGTGGCACGAGCTCGGCCTCGAGTCCCATGGCTCTTGCTTCGGCGACGGCTTCGGCCGTCTCGGCGGGCGCAACGTGCGGGCCTGTGACGTGCAGGAGCCTCACGCGAAAACCCGCTAGCTTTGCGAAGAACGCGAGGAAGCGGCTGTCGAGTCCGCCCGAATAGGCGAGCGTGACCGCACCATTGCTCGAAGCTTCGGAGAGCTTCGAGGCGAGCCGCTCAAGACGAGGATCGTCGAAGGCAGGCGTCATGGCGTTCACTCGACTGCGGGAACGGGCTGGCCGAAGGCCATGAGCGTGCCGTTGGCGACGCCCTCGAAGACCTTCGGGGTGAAGACGGTGACGTGGTCGGTGACGACCATCTCGGGCCAGCCGCCAAAGCGCGCGCCGAGCCCCAGCAGGACAGCCAGCCCCGTGGGCGTCACGGGTTCGCCTTCGCCCGACCAGGGGCGCACGGCAACGCCGTCGAGCATCGCGTAGAGGGCGGGTGCGGGATAGGGCACGACGCCGTGGGCGCAGTTGACGGTGCCGTCGGTCATCGGGAGGGGACTCGCGACGATCATGGCGGGATCGATCGTGGTCATGAAGTCGGCGATGAGCCCGACTGCGATGATGTTCGCCATGCGGCCCACCTCGTGGAAGTGGACGTGATCGGGCGTCGTGCCGTGCACGCGGGCCTCGGCGTTCGCGACCACGGACCAGATGGCGGCGGCCTTGGCCTTCGCCTCGTCGGAGAGCGTGCTTGCCTCATAGTGGCGGAGGATGTCGGCGGGCGTTCTGTGGACGTGCTCGTGCGGCGTCCTGATCGAGAGCGTGTGGCCGAGGATGCCGTTGACGGCGCGCGGGCCGAATTCGATGGCGGCGTCGACTTCGGGGAAGCGGCGCGCCATGTAGGCCTGGGCCGTTCCCGCGGTCTGGCCCGTCAGGGCGAGGAGGCCGGCGAGGAAGACGTTGGCGTTGAAGCCCGCATGGATGCGGACGGTGAGGATCGGGTGGTTGAAGAGGTCGGACATGGTCGTGCTCCTTGGTCAGCGCGTAGCGCGCACGGATTCAAGCAGGGTGAGGACGCGGCCGGCGGCGCAGGCGGCGCCGTAGCCGTTGTCGATGTTCATGACGGCAACGCCGGGCGCACAGGACGCGAGGCAGCTCGAGAGCGCAGCGCGGCCGCCTTCGGCGATGCCGTAGCCCACGGACGTGGGGACCGCGAAGACGGGCTTCGAGGTGAGGCCGCCCATGACGCTTGCGAGCGCGGCGTCGAGTCCCGCGCAGACGACGACCACGTCGCCCTTGTTGATGTCGTCCCTTGCGGCCTGAATGCGCCAGAGGCCCGCAACTCCGCAGTCCTCGAAGAGGTGGACGGTCCAGCCGAGGTACTCGAGCGTGCGGGCGACCTCGTGCGTCACGAACGCGTCGGCCGTGCCCGCGGAGACGATGCTCGCAAGGCCCGTTTCATGGCGCGGGCAGGTGCGGTGCCAGGCGGTGCGGGAGAGGGGATCGTAGTCGTAGGCGGCGCGAAGGTCTTCGGGCACGCGCGCCCAGACGGATTCCGAGAGGCGCGTGAAGAGAATGGGCTTCTCGTCGTCGGACGCAAAGCGCTTGAGGAGCGAGAGGAGCGCGTCGTGGCTCTTGCCCTCGCAGAAGACGGCTTCGGGCAGACCGATGCGCACGTCGCGGTCGATGTCGAAGCGGATGTTGTCGGGCATGCTGGCCTCGGGATGTGATTCTGGACAAAAAGCCTGCCTGGCCGGTGAGGCGCAGGCAGGCGGCAGTCGGTCGGGTGCGGGGGTGTCCGTAGACGCCCGCCGCAGGAGGATCCTTATTCGACGCGGGGCACCGTGAGGGAGCCTTCGGGCATCAGGATCATGTCGGGCGTCTCGCCCACGTACTGCTTGGCGATCTCGAGGGCCTCCTCGACGGTGTCGACTGCGCCCGTGAAGAGCATGTCCTTCGCGAGCTGGCGGTCGAGGCTCGTCACGAGGATGTAGCGGGCCTTTTCGATCGGGCGCGTGATGGCGTAGGCCTTGTTGGCGCCGATCTTGAAGTTGGCTTCAAGCTCGGCCTTGATGGCGGCCGGAGTCTTGAGGCGGCGGAAAGTCTCCTCGAGCACCTTGGAGCCCGAGCCTTCCTCGCAGTCGGCGAGCAGGATCACGACGCCGTCCTTCCTGACGGCGCAGGAGGCGTTCTCCATGGTCTTCTGCATCTGGTAGACGTTGATGTCCTTGGGATAGCCGCCGCAGGAGACGATCACCATGTCGGCGAGCTTCGGAATGACGCAGCCGTAGACCTCGTCGACGAACTTGCAGGCTTCCTTGTGCGCGGCGATGTAGTCGCCCGCGAACATGCGCAGGAACTGGTGCTTGGCGTTCAGGATGGCGTTGAAGAGGAAGAGCGAGCGGCCCTTGGCGAAGAGCGCGACGCCCTCCATCTGGTCCTCGTAGCAGGGGTTGCCCGTCGTGCGGCCGAGCGCGGCGTTTTCGTCGAGCATGAAGCTGTGGTTGACGCGAACGGTCTCCATCGCGGCGCAGCCGGGAAGGATGGCCTTTCGGCCGCCGCCGTAGCCGGAGAAGTAGTGGTGCACGATCGTGCCCGTGAGGATCACGTGGTCGACGTTGCAGAGCTCCTTGTGGATGTGCACGGGCGTGCCGCGGGAGGTCGTGCCGAAGTATTCGAAGTCGTCGTCATTCGTGCAGATGCTGTTGTACATCTTGAGGCGGGAGGCGACGTTCTCGCCCACGCCCTCGACCATCTCCTCGTGCGTCATGGCGCGGTGGGTGCCGAGCGCGAAGACGATCTTCATGTCCTCGTCCTTCACGCCGAGACGGTTCATCTCGTCGACGAGCACCGGCATGAAGTCGAAGCTGTTGGCGACGCGGGTCGGGTCGTTGCAGATGAAGGCGACGGTGTCGCCGGGCTTGATGATCTCCTCGATCGACGGGCAGCCGATCGGGTGGCGGATCGCCTCGAGCACGCCGCCCCTGATGTCTTCCATCGGCGGGAACTCTTCGGTGCGGACCACCTTCAGAACGCGGTCCTCTTCAACGGTAAAGGTTTTGCGACCGCGCCCGTAGGCGAAGTCGTAGGTCTTCATGGCCATGTGTTGTCTCCTTGATTCGGCATGCGAGGGGCGGACTCCGTCCCGTCTTCAAAATGGTCTTCTCGGGATGCGGAGGTCATGCGAAAGCAGTAGTGCTTTCGAGGGTCCGGCTCTGCCGTAGATGCATTATAGGTGCCGCCCAATCCTTTTGAGAAAGGGCTTTCAAGGCAAAGCTCAGTCAGGGCGCGGAAGGTCAAGCCTTCGGGTCAAACTTACAGTTCAGATTCAGAGGTAGGGGACGCCCCGAATGGCCGGTCGGGGCGCCCTCTCAAATGGAATTGCCTTCAGCAATCACTTCCCGTCGACGCTGTTGACGAGATTCATGCGCATGATGGCGCGGTGCTTCGAGCCGTCGAGGCGCTCAAGGTCGAAGCAGTCGCCGTCGACAGTCGGAAAGCCCGCGAGGAAGGCGTCGATGCGGGCGACGGCCTCGGGCGGCAGGGTGCGGCCGATGAGCGCGGCGTTCCCGTCGACGTGCCTTGAGCTTCTCGTGCCGATGATCGCTGCGGCGACTTCGGGCCTCGAGAGCGTCCAGAGCGTCGAGACGTTCGCAATCGAAAGTCCGAGCGGATCGCCGATCTCCTTCATGAGGGCGAGAAGCGCCTGAAAGCCCTCCCAGCGGAGCGAATCCTCGATGACGAGCGCGTACTTGACCAGGGAGCGGTTCTCGAAGTGATCGGGCTTCGGCGCGCCAAGCCACTTCTCGGACATGAACCCGCCGGCGATAGTGCCGTAGCAGAGCAGTTTTACGCCCGTCTCGCGGCAGAGGCGCTCGAGCCGCATGGCGGGGCGGCGGTCGAGGACCGAGTACTGGCACTGGTTGGTGGCGACGGGGATGCCTGCGTCGATGAGCTTTCGAAGCTCGACGGCGTTGAAGTTCGTGGTGGAGATGAGGCGGATGAGGCCCTTCTCCTGAAGGCGCACGAGCTCGCCCGCCACGTCGACCATGCCCGGCACCGAATAGTCCCACCAGTGGAACTGGACTGCGTCGAGCCGCTCGACGCCGAGGCGCCTGAGGCTTCGCGTGATGATGTTCTCAACATAAGCCGGCGTCACGTTCGCAAGGTCGTTGAGGTCGGGCACGAACTTCGTGTGAATCTGCGGCAGGCGAAGCCCCGCCTTGCGGCGCTCGCGGATGATGCCGCCGAAGAAGTCCTCGACGCCCGTGTAGATGTCGGCGCAGTCGAAGGTGTCGAATCCCATGTCGATGAGGCGGTTGAAGGCGCGGGACGCGTCGGCGAGATCGAGCGGACGCTCGAGCGCGTGGCCCGCGGAAAGCTGCCAGCCGCCGTTGATGACGCGCGGCACGTCATAGTCTTCAGTAATGTGGATTCGGTCCATGAGGGGCGCTTGGGTCATGATCATGTACTCCTGGTTGTACGGTTGCCGGACCGCTCAGGCCTTTTCGCCCAGCGGCACGACGGTGCATTCGGCGTGCGAGAGGATGCGTTTTGCGGTCCGTCGGATTCTGAACTTTGCTCCGCAGTTGGGATCGGGACAGGCGATGAGCGCATCGGTCGTCATCCAGTCGTTCGGGGAGGTGGGGCGTTCCTTGGCGGGCAGTAGCGGGATGAGCGCCGCGAGCGCATACATCGAGAAGCGTCCGCCCTCGGGAAAGACGAGGTCCTCGCCTTCCACCCTGAACGCGTGTCCCGCATGGTGGCGGCAGACGAAGTCCTTTTCGTCGCCTTCAACGGTGACCTCGAGGTCGTAGAGTTCGAACGTGTCGTCAGATGTCATCGTCTGTTTCCTGTTTGTCAATCCTGAATGTCTGGCGTTATTCAGAGGGCGGTTGCAGTCTTGGCCTCTGCAGCTTCGGGTGCGGGCGTTTCCATCATGCGGCCCGTGCCCGTGAGCACCATGAAGCCGAAGACGAGGAAGAGCGCGATCGGGTAGAAGGCGGCGGTCATGAGCGTGAAGGGCGTGACGGCAGCCGCGCCCTCGAGTCCCGAGACGGCGGCCATCGTGATGAGCACGAAGGCCGAGAACGGCATCAGGACGGGAAGGCTGTTCGCTAGGCCCGAGAGGATGTGCGAGCGGCGGTACGGGTGCACGTTCGAGGCGCGGCCGATGTCGTCGGTGAGAGAGCCGACGAGTGCGACGGAGGCGGAGGTGACGGCTGCAAAGAGCGTCGTCACGACGAGCGTGGCGGCCGAGAGAAAGAGCTCGGTGCGAAGTGCGGAGGGGCGGCCCGCCGAACCCGCTTCAAGGGCCTTCGCCATCATGTCGGGCACGCCCGCCTCGCGTACGATGCCCGTGAAGGCGAAGAGCGTGACGCACAGCAGGATGATGGGCGAGACGTTGCTGATGCCCGAGATGAGAAAGCCCGAGAGCCTGCCGTCGTCGGCCGCGAAGATTGTGGCGAAGCTGAGGCGGCCGATGAGAAGCCCCGTGGCCGTGCCCGTCACGGCGCCCGCCGAGATCGCCATCAGCACGTCGCGGGTCCTGACCGCAACGGCAATGAGGACGGCGACGGGGACGAGCATCAGAAGGGCGGACGCATCGCCGGAGAGCGCCGCCTCGGAGACAGGGCGGGAAGCGCCCATGAAGGCGTAGACGGGCATGGAAACGGCAAGTGCGGTCATGGCGTAGGGAAGCCTGGTGCGCACGACTCCCGCAATGTCGGCGGGTGTGCCGTCGCGAAAGCGCTGCGTGACCGACGAGATGACGGTGACGTCGGAGACGGGTGCGAGGTTGTCGCCGAAGATGGCGCCCGAGAGCACGGCGCCCGCGAGCATGGCGGGATCCGCACCGAGCGCGACGCCCGCAGGGAAGAAGATCGGCATGGCGGCGAGGAGCGTGCCGATGGATGAGCCCGTCGCGGCGGCCATCAGGGAAGAGGCTAGGAGCACGAAGACCGTGAAGGCGTGGCCCGTGAGGTGCAGCATTCCTCCGAGGAAGACCAGCCCGTCGGCGACGCCTGAGGCCTTCATCATGGCGGAGAAGATGCCCGAGGCGATCAGGATGAGCACGACCGTGCCCGTCAGCTCGGACGAGGCTCCGCGCACGGCGGCCTTCCAGTATTCGGACGGGGCCTTCGCGAGGAGCGAGCCCGAGAAGAGCGTGAGGACGCCTGCGGCGGCGAGGCCCGTGAGGTCGAAGGCGGCTTCGGAGATGAAGAGCCTGGCCGTGACGGCCACGAAGAGCGCGAGCGGAAGAAGGAGAACGGCGGCGGAGCCGTGGAATCGAAGCGTTGTCATGTCGGGTGCCTGTCGGGTGATGGTTGTCGGAGGACGGATCGGAGTCGGATGTCTTCCTTTTGCCATCGTCTGCTGCAGGACCTTGCGCGCTCGTTGAGCCTTTGGAACATGTTGAAACCTCTGTGGACGTTTTCGTTGTGTCTTGTCCGTCGTCCCGGGGCTTCTGTGCGCCTGATGCAAAAAGACCCGCGGGAGTGCGGGTCTTTTGGACTGGAATTTGGGCAAAGCTCGCCCGACCCGCTCTAGAAAGAGAAGGAGCGCCACCAAAGGTGATGGTGAGCGGAAGGGGTCGGAAGGAGGATCTGCGTATTCATAACGGATATAGTATAGCGTGGAAGGCTTCGCTTGTGCATCAGGTGGTTTGCTTAGGGTGATCCGTCTATGGAAGGCTGCGGGGCGGGTCTGGGCAAAAAAAAACGTCTTTGTGACCTTTGTCACAGAGGGGGCCTTCGGACCCGCCTAGACTCGATGTCAGGGATGAGGAGCACGGACCAGGCGCTCCCGGCCCTCAAGACACAAACAGATGTCGAAGATCGCCCGCGAGAAGAGGAGCCGCCTGCCCTTGCGCTCGAAGCACTCCGCCTCACGCCACTTCGAGAGGATCCTGCTCAGGAAGGCGCGGTCCGCATGCACCATTTCTGCGAGTTGCAGGACCGTCACGGGAACGGGCACGGGCTTGAGGCGCTCGGAGAGGGACTCGCCGCGCGCCCTGAAGAGCGTGTCGATGATGCGCGCAAGACGCATGTCGACGGGCAGGAGGTCGTTGAGAAGCATGCCCTCCATCTGCTGCTCGTGTTGGCGAAGGAGGAAGACCTTCTGAACGGAAAGCGGCCCTGCTGTGCATGACAGCAGGGCCGCTTCGTGTTCACTTCATTTGCAGAGATCAGCCGCGGGCGTTCTTCGCCGTCAGATCGATGATGGCGAGCGTGACTTCAAGGCTCTTTTCCCAGGACTTCATCGGCAGGAACTCGCAGTTGCTGTGGAAGTTGTGGGCGCCGGTGAAGTAGTTCGGCGTGAGGATGCCCTTGACGGAGAGGTAGGAGCCGTCCGTGCCGCCGCGCATGGCGGTGGTCTTGGGCTCGACGCCGGCCGTGGCGAGGGCGTCATAGAGGTAGTCGATGCCCACGCGGTTGTCGTCGCGCACGGCGTCGGCGATGTTGGCGTAGGAGTCGGAGAGCTCGATTTCGATCCCGGCCTTCGGGTGACGGAAGCGGAGGTACTCGGCGGCGCGCACGAGCTTTTCCTTCTTGCGTTCGTAGAGGGCCTTGTTGTGGTCGCGGACCTTCATCGTGAGGACGGCCTGGCTCGGGTTGGCCTGCATCGTCTTGAGGACCACGAATCCCTCGCGGTTTTCGGTGCATTCCGGCGTTTCGGCGCGGTCGAGCATGTTGATGAAGTCGTGCACGACGAGGATCGGGTTGACGAGGACGCCCTTGGAGGACATCGGGTGGGCCGTGACGCCCTTGACCGTCAGCTTGGCGTTGCCGGCATTGAACGTTTCCCAGACCACTTCGCCGAGTTCGCAGCAGTCGATCGTGTAGGCGAAGTCGACGGGGAACTTGGAGAAGTCCATCTTGCGGGCGCCCTGTTCGCCGAGCTCTTCGTCGGGAACGAAGACGATGTGGATGTCGCCGTGCGGACGGTTTTGGCTCGTGACGATGGAGAGGGCCGTCATGACGTTGGCGATGGCGGACTTGTCGTCGGCGCCAAGCACGGACGTGCCGTCGGAGACAACGATGTCGTCGCCCACGTAGCGTTCGATTTCAGGATGTTCGGCCGTCTTGAGCCAGATGTCCTTTTCCTTGTTGAGGCAGATGTCGCCGCCCTGGTAGTTCTTGACGACCTGCGGGTGGACGTCGGGGGAGAGGCCGACGTCGACGGTGTCCATGTGGACGACCCAGCCGATCACCGGAGCCTTCGTGCCTTCGGGCAGGTTGGAGGGAAGCTTCGAGTAGACGATGGCATGTTCGTCGACTTCAACGCCTTCAAGGCCCATTTCACGAAGTTCGCCGGCGAGCATTTCGGCGAGTTCGAATTCACGCGGGTTGCTCGGCACGCAGCCGGCCTTCAGATTGCTCTGGGTGGAAATGGCTGCATAGCGCATGAAGCGTTCGAGCAGTGCGGCTTTCTTGTCCATGGAAGATTCTCCTTTGACGAATCGAATGGTGGCCCCTCGGTTTGCAGGGGGCGCCCGAACCCGGACGGAGGCTGTTGCCGGGAGAGGACGCGTTGTGGTCGAAGCAGGGGAACGCGTTCCGGACAGTGGCTGTGTCCAGGGGCGCCGTTCCCCGATGCGGAACCATTATGAACGCCGAAAAAATCCTCGTCCTTGAACCTTGGTACATGGTGCATGCGTCCTGCTTGGTTCAGAATCCCTCACAGTCCGCTCCCTTTCCGCCTCCCGCCGTGACCTGCGGCGGGAGGTCGGCGGACCTCCAACCCGGACCCAAAAGAACCAACACAAACCAAAAGGAACGTCAGCCATGGTCGGCGTCATCATTTCTCTTCTGGTCACCATCATGGTGGTGGTCATCCTGCTCAAGAAGATGAAGGCACAGTTCGTGCTCTTCTTCGGCGGCCTCACGCTTCTCGTCTGCTCGATCGCCATGGACGCGTTCGGGCTTCTGCCCAACGGCGCCCAGATCCTTCCGAAGGGCGTCGCCAGCACGGGCTTCATCGGCTTCGACCTCTTCAAGTGCATCACGTCGCTGATGTCGAGTCGCACCGCAGGCATCGGTCTGCTGATCATGTCGGCTGCCGGCTACTCCAAGTACATGTCCATGATCGGCGCCTCCGCCATCA
The DNA here is from genome assembly GCF_001578585.1 of Sutterella sp. KLE1602. NCBI lineage: Bacteria > Pseudomonadati > Pseudomonadota > Betaproteobacteria > Burkholderiales > Sutterellaceae > Sutterella > Sutterella sp. KLE1602. The sequence goes on along the minus strand of NZ_KQ968578.1, from coordinate 18,399 downwards.
TGGCCGACTACCTCTGCAGGCCGCTGCGCATCTTCCGCTCGCCGTACTTCGTGCTCTCGCTCGCCTACATCATCGGCGCGATCGCCGACCTCTTCATCCCGTCCGCATCCGGCCTCGCGATGCTCCTGATGGTCACGATCTACCCGGTCCTCGTGCGTCTCGGCGCCTCCCGCCTCTCCGCCGCCGCCGTCATCGCCACGGTCTCCTGTCTTGACATGGGGCCGACCTCCGGTGCCGCGAACTACGCCGCCCAGGTGGCCGGCATGGACACGATGACCTACTTCGTCGAGTACCAGATCCCCGTCGGCATCGTCGTGACGATCGCCGTCGCCGCCCTGCACTTCTTCACGCAGCGCTACTTTGACGCCAAGGACGGCGACAAGGCCAACGAGGTCGACGAAGCCACCGCCAAGCAGGAAAAGATCGACGTCAAGGGCGCTCCCGCCTGGTACGGTCTCCTGCCGATGATCCCGCTCGTCCTGCTCATCGTCTTCAACCGCTTCGTGATCGACACGGTCAAGCTCGACGTTCCGACCGCCATGTTCATCTCCTTCACGGTCGCCCTATGCTGCGAACTCGCCCGCAAGGCCGTCAAGGACGTACTCAATACCGGCTTTGAATTCTTCCACATGATGGGCCGCCAGTTCGCCACGGTGATCACCCTCATCGTCGCGGGCGAACTCTTCGCCAAGGGCCTCATCGCCACCGGCACGATCGACTACCTCATCGCCGGCACGCAGAACCTCGGCCTTCCGGCCTACGCCATCATGATCGTCGTCGTGTCCTTCATCTCGATCTCCTGCGTCGTGATGGGCTCCGGCAACGCTCCGTTCTTCGCCTTCGCTCCGCTCGTTCCCGACTTCGCACAGCAGTTCGGCGTCTCGACCATCCTGCTTCTCATGCCGATGCAGCTCTCGACGGGGCTTGCCCGCGTGATGTCTCCGATTACCGCCGTGGTCGTGGCCGTGGCAGGCTGCTCGGGCATCAGCCCCTTCGCTCTGGTTCGCCGCACGGCGATCCCGATGACGGGCGGTCTGATCGTGATGGTTGTCATGACCATCATCCTGAACTAAGCCGGAACCTCGAAATACATCGATTTGAAACACATCGATTTCCTCTCAAAGCGGCCGGGTTCTCCTGCCGGCTGCTTTTCTTCTCGGCGGACGCCCTGTACGGTGCGCCCGCCTTTTCTTAGGTTCTGCGCGCGCCCTTTCGGGAACCTCCTCTGGTCGCGATCGTGCCGAATGCGCATAATTGGAAAATTCCCGTCGGCATTCACCGCACAAGAACATCAGAACGACCCGGCCTGAACGCATGCCGGGTCCTCAAGGCCACACACTCATGCGCCCATCAGCAATGCTCGCCCTTCTGGCGGCACTTCTACTCAGCACGGCACGCGCCGCCACGCCCGAAGCGGGCGTGCAGGAGGACGCCTCCATCGCCATCGAGACGCCCGCGAAGGTCGTGAGGCACTTCGACGGCTCGCTTCGCATCGGCTACGCCGATCCACTCGATCTCGGACAGGGTTCGAGCTTCATGGAGTCCCTTGCGGCCCGTCTTGAGGAGAGCCTCAGGGGCGCGGGCAAGGGCGGCGCAGACGTCAGCGTGACGCTTCACAAGTACGCGCCGTTCGACCTGCAGACCGCTGTTGTGAGCCACGAGGTCGACCTCTTTCTCGTCACGAGCGGCTACTACATCTATCTCTCCGACATGGGCGCAGGCGTCGAGTGGATCTCGACCCTGAAGCCTCCGCAGGCGACCGATCCCGAGAGGGCCGCGGGCTCCGTCTTCGTGGTGAGGGCGGACGACACCCGCTACAACCAGGTCTCCGATCTGAGGACCGCCTTCGTGGCGGCCGCGGGCATGGCGTCCTTCGACGGCTGGATCACGGCGCTCGACGAAGTGGCCAACGTTTCGCAGTATCCGAAGAACTTCTTCGGCAAGACGACCTTCCTCGGGGCCTCGGGCCTGTCCGTTGCTCGGGCCGTACTCGAGCGTGACGCCGACGTGGGGATTCTGCGCGTGTGCGAGCTTGAGACCTTGACGGCTGCGGGACTGGTGGAGCCGGGCAGCCTGCGCGTCGTAGGTGAGAAGTCGCAGCAGGGGCTCGCCTGCGTGAGCTCCACCGAGCTCTTTCCAGGCCTTGCGCTCGCCGCCCAGACCTACGTGCCCGAGGACGTCAGGCGCCGCATCGCGGCCGCAGTCTACTCGATGCCCGTCCCCGAGTCGGGTTACAGGTGGACGCTCGCCAACGACTACAGGAACGTGCGCCGCGTGGCGGAGAAGTTCGCTTATGCGCCCACGAACAAGGCGTCCGACGCCAGGTTCTCGGTGGTCGAGGAGCGCTACAAGTACGCGCTCGTCCTCGGATTTCTCATCCTCGCCGCCTCGATGCTCTACAGTGTGTCGGTGAGCAAGATCGTCGCGCGCCGCACGAAGGCGCTCGTCAAGGTGATCGACGAGAAGGACGCACTTGAGGACCATGCGAGGCGCGACCGCGAGCGCCTCTCGCAGCTCGAGCGCGCGGGCATCGTCTCGGAACTCTCGAGCATGATCGCACACGAGCTAAGGCAGCCCGTCGCCTCCCTCATCAACTACGCCGACGGACTTTCGCTTTATCTCGGCGGCAAGGGGCACGACCCCGTCATCGATGAAGCGACCCGCGAGATCGGGCGTCAGGCCGAGCGCGTCTCGAGCATCGTCGAGCGCGTGCGCAGCTATGCCAGGCAGAAGGAGGGCCTGCAGCGCGAGATCGACTTCTGCGCCGTCGTGAAGTCGGCGTACTCCACCTTCCGTTCGGGCGCCGCAAGCTCGTCCGTCCGGGTCTCGGCCGACCTCGTCGATGCGGCTCCCATCGAGGGGGATCCACTCGAACTCGAGCTCTTCGTCGTCAACACCTTGAAGAACGCGCTCCACGCGCTACAGTCGGGCAGTGTGGAGCACCCCGAGATCAGGCTGCGCCTCAAGGCTGACCTCAGCGTCGAAAACAACCCGCGCTGGGTGCTCGAGGTCGAGGACAACGGCCTGCCGCTCGACGACAAGAAGTTCGCCGAGCTCTCGCATCCTGTTACGAGTGAGAAGTTCGAGGGCCTCGGCCTCGGACTCTCGATCTGCCGCGTCATCGCCGAACGCCACAGGGGGCGCCTCACTTTCAGACGCGCCGAGCCCCGGGGCCTCGTCGTCTCGCTTTCGCTTCCGCAGGTCAGGACCGCCGAAGCCGCATAGGAGTCACTAGAATCATGTTCACCAGCATGCCCAATCCCGATCTCTACTCGCCGCTCGCGCGTATCATCGACGACGAGGAGACCGTACGCAACTCCGAGGCCTTCATGCTCCGCATGGGCGGCATCAACGCCGTCGCCTACGAGAGCGCCGAGGAGTTCCTCGCGAGGGACGATCTGAGACACCCCGGATGCCTCGTGCTTGACGTGCGCATGCCCGGCATGAGCGGGCTTGAGCTCCAGGAGGAGATGACTCGCAGGGGAATCGACCTGCCGATCCTCTTTCTCTCTGGCCACGGCGACATCAGCATGGCGGTCTCGACCCTCAAGCGTGGTGCCGAGGACTTCTGCGAAAAGCCCGTCGAGCCCGCGAAGCTTCGCGAGAGCGTCAGGCGCATGATCATCAAGAACATCGCGCACCGCCGCGAGGCGATCGACGTCGAACGAAAGCGCGAGCGCTTCGCCATGCTCACCGAGCGCGAGCAGCTCGTCGTCAGGCTCGTCGCCCGAGACATGCTCAACAAGCAGATCGCGGCCGAGCTCGACATCCAGGAGCACACCGTCAAGATCCACCGCTCGAACGCCTGCCGCAAGCTCGAGGTGCGCTCCGCACTTGAACTCCACCACTACCTCTCCGCCATCGGCGAACTCGCCGAGGACCAGAAGGCGCCCGAGGACAGGGACTTCACCGACGACTGAGAATGGGGAGTCCGACTCTCCCGAAAATGCATCGTGTGCCCCGCTTGAACCAAGGTACAAGGCGGGGCGATTCGTTTTGATCCACAATCTCTCCCATCGGACGGGCGGACCACATGCCCGTTCACGGACCAACAACCGAATCACCAAGCGGAGAGAGCGAATGCTTGAAACCTATCTGAAGGACCTCGAAGAAGTCGTCAACATCGACTGCGGCAGCAACACCTGCGACGGCGTCACGCGCGTCGCCGAAATCATGAAGCGCCACTATGACGAAATCGGCTTCGCCACCGAACTCGTCGACCTCGGCGACAAGGCCGGCCGCGGTCTCTTCGCCACGAACAAGCCGGGCGCTGAAAAGTTCGACATCATGTTCAACGCCCATCTCGACACGGTCTACCCTGATGGCACCGTCGCCCAGCGTCCGTTCCGCGTCGAGGACGGCACGGTCTACGGCCCGGGCTGCGCCGACTGCAAGGCCGGCGTCATCGCCATCTTCCACGCCCTCAAGAACGCCCGCAAGGAAGACCTCGACCGTCTCGCCATCGCCGTCTGCTACAACCCCGACGAAGAAGTGAGTTCGCTCTCCTCCCGCGAATGGCTCGCCACGATGGCCAAGAAGGCCAGGCGCGCCGTCGTCTCCGAACCGGGCCGCGCCAGCGGCGCCTTCGTGCGCTCCCGCAAGGGTCGCTCCGTCTGGGACGTCACCTTCCACGGCGTTGCCGCCCACGCAGGCAACAACCCGCAGGACGGCCGCTCCGCCATTCTCGCCGCCGCCAGGTTCACAATCGAAGTCACCAAGCTCCAGGACCTCGAAGGCAAGGGCACGAGCGTGACCGTCGGCGTCATCCAAGGCGGCACGGTCTGCAACACGGTTCCCGAAACCTGCTCCATTCGCATCGACACCCGTCGCTGGAACGACGAGGACGGCCGCGAGATCGACGAAGGCATTGAAAAACTCGCCGCCATGAACTGGGGCGAGGGCATCACCGTCGACGCCCGCCGCGCCTCCGTCTCCCCGGCCATGCCCTGCACGGAAAAGACGCGCGAACTCGTCGAGCTCATCAACGAAGCCGCCCGCCTCGAAGGCTTTGAAGCGGGCTGGGTCGATGCCGGCGGCGGTTCCGACGCCAACCGCATCGCCCAGGCTGGCACCCCCGTCGTTGACGGCGTTGCCCCTGCCGGCGGCTGCTTCCACTCAGAACGAGAATACCTCCGCGTCGACACGATCGAAAACCGCGTGCGCATGCTCTCGCGCTTCCTGACCCTTCTCTAAAAAGACCAGGTCAAAACAAGTCAAGGGGTGACCGCCCTCAAACGGTCGTGCTGAGGATGCAGTTCGCCCGCCTTTCAAACGAAAGGCGGGCGATTCTGCGTTCGGGAACCGTGAATGCCGTCGTGTCACACAAATGAGATGAACGGGCTGAAATGACAGTGCGAGTGACGGTCCCGGGAAGAACGGCGCCGCCTGAGGACGCTCGCGGCGCAGGAGATAGTGTCGAATATGACGTCTGTCATCAAATTGTCATAATTCCGTCACGAAGCCGTCACGCGGAGCGGTCAGAATGCGGGCGTTGTCTTACCAACGCTTACATCTGACATGGAACAATACTATCTGGTGTTGCTGGCCTTCCTCGGGGTCATCGCAGTCATTGACCTTTTCGTCGGCGTCTCGAACGACGCCGTCAACTTTCTGAATTCGGCCCTCGGCTGCCGCATCTCCTCCTTCCGCACGACGCTCTGGGTCGCCTCGATCGGCGTGCTCGCGGGCGCGACGTTCTCCTCGGGCATGATGGAGATCGCCCGCTCCGGCGTCTTCCATCCTCAGCTCTTCACCTTCTCCGAGCTGATGATCGTGTTTTTCGCTGTCATGGTAGCGGACGTCATCCTGCTTGACGCCTTCAATTCGCTCGGTCTCCCGACGTCGACCACGGTCTCGATCGTGTTCGAGCTCATGGGCGCCGCCTTTGCCGCCGCGCTCTTCAAGCTCATCGACGCGGGCGCTCCGCTCTCCGACGTCGCCGACTACATCAATTCGAGCAAGTCGCTCGGCATCGTCTCGGGAATTCTGATCTCCGTCGTCGTCGCCTTCATTTCGGGCGCCGTCGTGCAGTACCTCGCCCGCCTCGTCTTCACCTTCAAGTTCGAGAAGGCCTACCGACGCATCGGCGCCATCTACGGCGGCATCGCGCTCACGGCCATCATCTACTTCCTCGTGATGAAGGGCGCCAAGGGCGCGAGCTTCATGCGTCCCGAGTGGATCCAGTGGATCAACGCCAACACGGCCGTCATCCTCTTCTCGCTCTTCACGGGCCTGACGGTGCTCTTCCAGGTGTTCATCACGGTCTTCCGCGTCAACATCTTCAAGATCATCATTCTGGCGGGTACGTTCTCCCTCGCGTTCGCCTTTGCGGGCAACGACCTCGTGAACTTCGTGGGCGTGCCGCTCGCCGCCTGGGACAGCTGGAAGGAATGGCAGGCCTCGGGTGCCGCCGACAACGCCTTCATGATGGGCGGCCTTTTGAAGCCTTCCACGGCTCCGACCGCCTTCCTGCTCCTTTCGGGCTTCGTGATGGTTCTCACGCTCTGGTTCTCCAAGAAGGCCCACCGCGTCATCCAGACCTCCATCAACCTTTCTTCGAGCCGCTCCGGCACGCAGGAACAGTTCGGCGCCTCCGCGCCCGGCCGCATGATCGTGCGCGGCGCCATGGGGCTCGGCAAGGTGATCAGCCAGATCATCCCGATGCCGATGCAGAGGGGCATCGCCTCCCGCTTCGAGCCGCTCCCCGTCGTCAAGGGCGAGATTCCGCTGCCCTTCGACTACGTGCGCGCCTCGATCAACCTGATCGTCTCCGCCATCCTGATCGCCTCCGCCACGAGCCTCAAGCTGCCGCTCTCGACCACCTACGTGACCTTCATGGTCGCCATGGGCTCGAGCTTCGCCGACGGCGCCTGGGACCGAGAGTCCGCCGTTTACCGCATCTCGGGCGTGCTCACCGTGATTTCGGGCTGGTTCCTGACCGCGCTCTCCGCGAGCTCGCTCGCCGCCGTCGTCGCCGTGCTCGTCTTCTGGGGCGGTGAGGCCGCCGCCATCATCCTCGGCTTCGGCGCGATCTTCCTCCTCGTGCGCTCCAACCTCAAGACCCGCGAGGACGACGTGACGCTCTCCGACGAAAGCCGATCCGTCTACGACGCCGCCTACGTGGGCCAGCTTCTCTCGAAGCACGTGCAGAAGAGCCTCTCCGAAACGCTCCGGGTGCTCTCGCGCATTCATGAGAACTTCACGGCCGATCGTGAGCGCGAGCTCACGAAGGTCAAGGCGAGCGCCACCGACGTCTTCGAGGACGCCATCGAGGCCCGCAGCGTCTACTACCGCATGGTCGCCGCCGAGGCCGCGCCTTCCAAGGCCGACTTCGATGCCCGCTACCTCTATCTGCGCGCCTGCACCAATACCCGAGAGGTGAGCCGCTCTCTGCAGAACCTCGCCAAGCTTGCCCGCGACCACGTGGCCAACCGCCACCGCGTTGGCAGCAACGAGATCACGAACGACATCGGCACGCTCGTCGCGGACATCCGCACGCTCGTCAACGCCCGTGAGGATCATGCCGACGTTACGGCGCTTCGCAACAGGGCGGCTGACGTCATCACCCGCATCGAGGATCTTCAGCGCCGCCTGATGGAGGCCCAGCCCCGCGGTTCGATGACCATCCGCTGCTGCGAGTTCCATCTCTCCTACCTCCTGGTGCTCCGCGAACTCGTCAACCATTACGAGATCGCCTCGCTCCTCGAGGAGCAGATCGATGCGCTCGCAAGAGGTGCGAAGGCTGCCTGAGGCCGCATCAGCAATTCAAACGCAGTCTAGTGGGATCGCGGCTCTGGTCCCCAAACAAAGAGCCGCGTCATTTTGGGAAAGCCTTTTTCCGGGGCTTTCCCTTTTTTTGGCTCGGAAAAGAGGGGCTGGAAACTCAATCTCATGAAATAAATATTTCGCTCAACTTACTCAAAGGTTGTTGCAGAAATAAATTAATGGAGCCGATGATTAAGGTACGCGCTTTCTGTTCACGGCGTTCCTGAGAGCCATTTTCTGGCGTCCATGTCCACAAGCCGCCTTTCCGAGGTCGACGACCTGATAGGGGACGTCCATATGCCTGCGGGCCGTCCGGATGAGCTGCCTCGAGTGCGTCCTCCATTCCGTGAAGGAAACCGGGATTGGCAACTTCAAGCAGGAGAAGAAGGCCATCAAGATCGGGGCGGCGCTCCGCTGCTTCGCTGTCCGGGTCAGGAAGCTCTGAAGATTTCGGAACGGGGAGCGTCATTTGCTGCACCAGGGTTCGAGCGACAATAGGGTTTCCCCTTAGAACGAAAGTTCTAGGGGTTGCTCGCTAAGGAAAAACTCTCTGGTAAGGAATGAGGACCATGCGTAAACTTGCTGCTCAACTGCTTTTAAGCGACACAGGACCACTTCGTCGCGGCAGTTGAATCTTTTGAGGAGAATCAAATGAACTTCAAGACCAAGCTTGCCGTTCTCGCGATCGGTGCCGCCATGGGCTCCATGGCCTTCAACGCCTCCGCCTGCTCGACGGTCATCGTCGGCAAGGACGCCAGCGCCACGGGCAACATTCTCGTGGGCCACAATGAGGACAACGGCGGCCGCATTCTGACTGCTCAGCACTGGGTCCCGGCTGCCACTCACAAGGCCGGCGAAATGATCAAGTTTGAAGAGGCTGCCGCCTCCATTCCGCAGGTTGAAAAGACCTTCGGCTTCTTCTGGTCGCAGACCTTCGATCCGACCGGCGCCTCCTTCTCCGACGGCTTCGTCAATGAAAACGGCGTCACGATCGTCACGAATGCCTGCACGGGCATCTACAAGGACGACATCATGCCGACCAAGGATGGCGGCATCGGCTACGGCATCCGCCGCCTGATGGCCGAGCGCGCCACGAGCGCCCGTCACGCCGTCGACATCGCCATCGAGCTTCTCGGCAAGTACGGCTACTTCTCGGAAGGCCGCACTTATACGATCGCTGACCCGAACGAAGCCTGGCAGCTGGCCATTCATCAGGGCAATACGTGGGTCGCAAGGCGCGTGCAGGACAATGAAATTATCTACATTCCGAACAACTTCATGATGGACAAGGTTGACGCAACTGACACCAAGAACGTCATCGTTGCTCCGGGCATGATCGAGCGCGCCATCAAGAACGGTCGCTACAAGCCCGCCAAGGAAGGCGTCTACAGCGACTTCAACTACCGCGTTGCCGTCGCTCCGGCCGAACGCCGCTCCGCCGACTACAACTCCAGCCGCAACAACCTCGCCTGGAACAAGATCATCGGCAAGAACATCACGGATCCGGAACAGTTCCCGTACTCCGCCGTCGCCACGAAGAAGTGGACGGTTGACGACGTGAAGGACCTGCTGCGCACGCACGAACACGACATCCAGGAACAGGATGCCCAGTGGACGCATACGAACAGCCTCGGCATCTGCCGCGCCACGACGCATGAGTCCGAAGTGTTCGAAATGAACGCCAATCCGCTCCTCATCACCGGCTATCGCGCACTTGCTCGTCCGTGCGAATCCCCGTACATCCCGTTCTATCCGCTCGCTCGTCCGGCCGAAGGCACGGCCTTCATGAGCTGGGACAAGGCCACGGCCGAACACTTCAAGGGCACGCCGGAATACTTCGGCTGGCGCTCTGAATGGCCGGTCACGACGTTTGTCGCCGCCGCCAATACGTACGACTTCCAGCGTCAGGACCAGAAGGATGTTCGCGCCTTCGTCGAGAAGCTTGAAGCCGGCTGGGAAAAGGATGTTCCTGCCGTCACCGCTCATGCCAAGACTCTTCTCAAGGTCTCCAAGGAAAAGGCCGTCGAATATCTGCATGCCTACAACGTCCGCATGCTGAACGAAGCCCAGGCCGCCGTTGCTGAAAAGCTTGAGGAAAAGGCTCCGTGGACGCTCGCCGTCATGGCCGACAGCATCAATCCGAAGAGCGACGAAAAGGTTGAAGTGGTTCTCTTCTCGAGCGGCAAGCTCGACGCCACGAAGGCCGATCCGAAGCAGACCTGGGGCGGTGTGGGCCGCGCCTCCATTGGCAACAAGATCACGATGAGTCAGAAGCTCGCCCAGCCGGTCAAGGCGGAAGCCCGCGACGTTGACGGCGACGGTCTGAAGGACATGGTCTTCACGTTCACGCAGAAGGGCCTCGCCCAGAACATGCTCGCCGGCGCGAACTATGACATCTGGCTCCACACCTACGTCGACGGCAAGCGCGTCGCCGCCATGGACACCGCCTTCATCGAAACCGAAGGCTACAAGGGTCCCGCCAAGCGCACGCAGAACGCCGACCTCTAAGTCGTGAATCCTGCCCGCAGGCCTCCCGGTGAGGAACCGGAACCTGCGGTCGAGTCCATAAGCTCAAGAACAATCGAGGGCGTCTTCCGAAAGGAAGGCGCCCTCGATGCGTTCAGTCGTCAGTACTCGAAGCTGTAGAGCACGTCGAACGCCTGATTGACGCCCGAGGCGGCTTCGAGGTAAAGGCGCGGCATCAGGCGGTAGCGCAGCGTGATGGTCGCGAGCGAGTCGAAGATGCCCACGCCGTACTTGAGCTGAAGGCCGGGGAGGATGTAGCCCGACACGACGACCTGCGAGCTTTCGCCCACGCCCGCCGTGTCGACGCCGAGATCCTTGATGCCCACCGCATTGCCGATCGCGCCGATGATCCTGCCCGTCTGCGAGACGCCGAGCCCCACAAGCGCCGAAGTGATCATCGAGTTGTCGTCGCTCGACGTGTCGAGCCCCTGTCCGCGAAGCAGATAGGAGAGGGCCTGCTGCTGGGAGAGTGCGGGTTCGGAGAACACCGTCACCTTCGGGCGCATGGCGTTGCCCGTGACGCGGATGCCCGCCGTCACGTCGTCCTCGATCGCCTCGGGATTGCGGATGGCTTCGATGTTGAGCTGCGGACGGCTGGGCGGCCCCGCGAAGATCACGTGACCCGTGCGCACGATGAGGTCCTGGCCGTAGGCGTGGAAACGCCCGTCGTCGACGTTGACCTGGCCGTTGAGGCCGAGGCCGCGCCTGGCGTCCTGCGTCACCTTGAGGTCGCCCGAGAGTTTCGCCTTGAGGCCGAAGGCGTCGATGAAGATCTGATCGCCCATGTGCACCACGATGTTGCTGTCGATCGGAATCGTGGCGGTCTTCGAGACCTTGGGCTTCATGTGGCGGTCAAGGAGCACTTCGTCAGACGAGACGCCCGTGGCTGTGGCGGGAAGATCCGCCACCGTGATCTGCGCGGCGGGCACCTCGATCCTGCCGTTGAGCGTCACGCGCTCGGACGAGGCCGCAAGCGAGACGTCGGGCGAGACGGTGACCTTGGCGTACGGGGGAACCGTGATGAGGATGCCGCTGCCTGAGGCATGCACGTTCGCCGTCGGGTGCGCCATGTCGCGCCACTGCGCGTCGCCCGCAAGGTCGAGCGCGCCCTGGCTCGTCTCGAGGCGGCCTTCAAGCGTGGACGTGTCGCCCGCGAAGTCGATCCGGATGTTCGAGGGCTTCATGACGAGGGGCACGGCGCCTTCGGAGACCCTTGCGTCCGTGAGCGCGATGCCGCCGTTGAGGAGCGGCTTGAGCAGCGTGCCCGAGAGCGCCACGTCGACGTTGAGCCTGCCCTCGACCTTTTCGTCCGAACCGATCAGGGTGTTGACGATCGACAGGTCGCCGCCGTTGAAGAGGATGCGGCCGTCTAGCCTGCGGGTTTTGGCGGGATCGATCACGGCGACCGTTGCCTTGAGGTCGGCGTTGTCGCGGATCTTCACGTCGAGCTCGGCTGAGGCGCGCGACTTGTCGGTGCGCGCCTTGAGGCTGACGGTGTCGAGATGCACGACGAGGGGCTCCTCGCCCGTCGTCTGCGTGACGGTCATGCCGCCCGCGTCGACGAGCGCATCGATTTCAGGCAGGCTGCCCGAGGAGAGGTCCCACTTCGCCTTGGCGGTACCGTTGACGGTGCCTGCCACCGTGGTGAGCGGCGGCAGCCAGGGCTTGAGGACGTCAAGTTCCCACTTGCGCAGTCTGAGGGTGGCCGAGCCCTTTTCGCCTGCGCGCAGCTTGTCGTCGATGCAGACGTCGCCCGGCTTGCCGACCCAGCAGTGAGGTTCGAGCACCGCCTCGGAGCTTGAGGCCTTGTAGACGAGGCACGCGGCCTTGTCCTGATGCCAGCTGCCGATCGGCGTCGAGACGGTGCCGTTTGAGAGCGTGCCCTTCCAGACGAGGGACTTCGTGTCGAAGGCGCCCGCAAGCTTGAGTTCGGCGTTGACGGGCTCGCCTGAGAGATTCACCGTGAGCTCGTGCTTTCGGTCGGTGCCCTCGAGCCTAGCGACGATGTCATGAAGGACGAGGCTCTCGGAGAGGGCGCCGTTCGAGGCGTGCAGCATCATCGAGCCGCCGACTTCGCCAGAGGGCTTTGCGGAGATGTCGCCGCGAAGCATCAGGGCCTCGAGCCTGACGTCGTCGCCGTAGCGAAGGCCCGTGGCCGTGAGGTCGGCCTTGGCGACGGGCTCGGAGAGCGTGCCGCCGATCGTCACGAAGCCCGAGGCGCTGCCTGCGAGCTCCTTCATGTTTCTGCCCAGATCGGGCGCGTCCACCTTGATGTCGGCCTTGATGTTCTTGCCGTCGAGCATGGCGCGGCCCGTGAGTTTATTGGCGTCGAGCGAGACGCTCACGTCGGGGACGTAGACCTTCATGGGGCTCTGCGCGATGGCGGAGCCGTGAACGTCGAGGGCGGCGTTATCGATCCTGCCCTTGACGTCGAATTCGGGAAGCTCGACCGACCAGCCCTTCTTGTCGATGCGGCCCGACGTGCGGGAGCTGCCCGAGAGGACGGCCTTGACGGAGGGCGCAAAGTGGGAGACGTCGAGGTTTGCGAGCTTCATGTCGCCGCGCCAGCGGAGCGCGTCGACCCATGTGATCTCGCCAGTGACGCGGCCCGTACCGCCCGCAGTCTTCGCGGTGAGCTCGTCGAGCGTGAGCGAGGTGAGGGTGCCGCGGCCCTTGAGGCCGGCGGTGGCGGACGGAGTGCCCGGCGCCTTGACGCCAAGTCCTGCATCGAGCTTCCAGTTGCGGACGTCGCCCGACATGCGCAGGCTGAAGGCGGAGAGCGAGATCAGGTCGGCAGGGTTTGCACCTTTGAGCGGTAGCTTGAGGCTGGGGGAGACGAGCGTCACGGAGAACGGGAGGCCCGCAGTGGCGGGATCGGCCGCAAGCAGGAACTTGGCGGGCACGGGACCTTCGGCCACGGCCGCAAGCGAAACCTTGCCCATGACCTCGCCCACGAGCGTCACGTCGGCCTTCTCGCCGCGCACGGGCGCGACGGAGAGCCTGGTGTTCGCACGAAGGTCGAGCGGCCACTTGCCCGAGAGACGTGCGCGCCCCTTGAGGGAGCCCGTGGCTTCGGGCATCTTCAGGTCGAGGCGGCGGATCTCGACTTCGCTCGCCTTCATGGAGGCGTCGAGCCTGAGTTCGTCGATGACGACGGGCGAGGCGCCCGCAAGCTTGAGGTTGGTGGCCTCGAATTCGGAGACGTCGAGCGAGAAGGGAAGACTCACCTCGGGCAGCTCTGTGAGGAGCGGCTTCGAGAAGAGGTCGGCGAACATTTTGTTGAGCTCGGTCGCGTCGAACGTGATCACGGGCTTTCGGGCCTCGAACTTGGCCTTGATCTCGGCTGCGCGACGCTCGGCAACCTTCCTGTCCTCTTCGGCCCTTTCCTCGGCTGTCTTCTCGGAGCTGGGCAGCGCGACCGCAAGCGAGCGGATGCGAAGGGGTTTGACGGAGAGCGCCTCTCCGATCCAGGAGGCGGAGGCGCCGAAGTAGGCTAGCGTCACCTTCGTGCCGTCGGCGGTGAAGTCGAGGCTCGTGATTTCGGCGTTGTCGAGCGATACGGGCCACGGCATGGTGACGGGGCCCGTATCGGCGGAGGGGGCGGACGGGTCGGAGGGCGGCAGCGATGCGGAGTCGAGTACGCCGTGCGGGTGCAGGATCTCGAGCTTCGTAACGGCGATGCGGCGCTCGGAGAGGAGCGCGTCCCGGTCGAGCCTCAGCGTGATGCGGTCGGCGCCTGCAGTGAGGCCCGGCATCTCGTAGGAGAGGTCTGTGATCGTGAGGTCGAAGAAGCCGCCCTCGATCGAGCCCGCCTTGAGGCCGGGCACGAGGGGAAGGGCCGTGCGAAGCAGCATCTGCTGGCCCGACGGCGTGGCGACGAGCCATGCGAGGCCCGCGGCCGTCAGCACGAGAACGCCGCCGGCGCTGAGAAGAACTTTGGCCGAACGTCTCATAGTTCAGCTCCGAGACCGATGTAGAACTGGAGACCGTCGTCCTCGCCGGCGTCTGCGGCGACGGGTTTGGCGACGTCAAGCTTGACGGGACCCACGGGGGAGTTCCAGCGGATGCCGACGCCGGCGCCACGCTTCCAGTCGAAGCTCGCGAAGCTGTTGCTGGCTTCGCCCACGTCGAAGAAGACGGCCGTCCACCACTTGCCCGTGAGGTTGTACTGATATTCGATGCTGCCCGTCACCATGCAGGATGCGCCCGTGAGGCGTCCCTCGCTGTCGCGCGGCGAGATGGACTCGTACTTGTAGCCGCGCACGGAGCGGTCGCCGCCCGCGAAGAATCGCAGGTCGGGCGGGACTTCGTCGAAGTCGTTCGTCTTGATCTTGCCCGCGCTGCCGCGCACGACGAAGCGGTGTCCGCGCCAGGGCGTGCGGATGAGCGTGCCGTGGGCCTGCATGATGATGAAGTCGACGTCGCTGCCGAGATAATGGGTGCCCGTGTCGATGCTGTAGCGCTGGGTGTCGCCCCAGTAGGGCATCATGCCGCCCCTGCTGCGGGTGCGCGAGAAGCTGATGCTGGGATAGACGAGCATGGTGTTGCTCGAGACGCCTGCCTGCGTGAACGAGTCGAACATCCAGTGGACGCCGATCGAGCGTTGCCAGCCCGTGGAGAACTCCCAGTTGCGCGAGAGCCCGAGCGTCATGTTGTTGGAGTCCGTGTCGTTGACGACGTCTCGCTTCATGGCGCCTTGGGCGAGCCAGTATTCCTCAAGCGGATTGGCGACGACGGGAATCTTGTAGGAGAGGTCGACGAGTTGCTCGTCCGAGGAGACCTCGGTCGAGGACGAGAGGCTGTGGCCGCGGCTGTTGATCCATGGCTTCTTCCAGCCGAACTTGGCGCGCGGGCCCGTGTCGGTGGCGTAGCCGAGACCGACTTCGAAGATATTGGCCGCGCGGGGCGTGACGTCGCAGTTCATCGGCAGCTCGGTCGTGCCCGCATCGCGCGCGGCCTGGAAGTCGGGCGCGACGACTGCGGACTTGAACCATCCCACGGAGGCGAGCTTCTGGTTGAAGTCGCCGAGCACGTCGGCGTTGTAGTAGTCGCCCTTCTTGAAGGGCGTCATGTTGCGAAGAAGCTCCTCGTCGATCTGCGAGCCCGAGAAGGTCACGTCGCCGAAACGCCAGCGCTCGCCGGTCTCGTAGTCGATGGACCAGACGGCCTCGCGAAGAGGAATGGAGACGCCGAGCTGGCTCTTGACGAATTCTGCGTCGAAGTAGCCGAGCTGCAGGGCCGCGTTCGTGAGGGAGCTCTTGAACTCCTCGTACTTGGCGTGGTTGAGCACGTCGCCCTTCTTGGGGACGCGGCGCTTCTGAAGAAACTTGAAGACGCGCTCGTCGGCGCCCGGGCCCGTGACGTGCACGTCGACGTCGGAAATGAGAACGGGCTCGCCCGGAACGACCGTGATCTCGAGACTACGCTTGTCCTTGACCGTCATGGAGACCGCGGGCTGGTAGTAGCCGAGTGCGCGCAGGGAGAGCCTGACGGCCTTGTCGACGTTCATGCGGGCGGCGGGCGTATCGGTGTAGCCTGCCTTCTCGAGTGGTTCGACCCAGGCGCGGGCGTTGGCCGCCAGATCACCGTCAAGTCCCTTGATGTCGATCCTGAGCGTGTCGGCGGCGAGCGCGGAGGCGGAGCAGAGTGAAAGCGCCAGAACGGCGGTCAATGAACGGCGCACGGCGTATATCCTTCGGAGTGATGAACACGTGCCGGACGCAGGGCCCGGCCAATTCATGAGTGTAGCCCATGTGGCGCGCCCGCAAGGCATCAGTTGCAACCTCAAACCATTTGCCTGAAATCGAATGGGGCGCAGGCGGCGACGGAGGCTTTCAGAGCAGCGTGCGGGAGATGTCGGCGGGGGTGACGCGTCCGATGACGGGCGCGCATGCGCCTGTGAGGACGGTGAGGCGCAGGCTGCCGAAGGCGGCGTGCGTGGCGAGGACGGGGCGCCCCTCGGGATCGAGGACGACGGGACGGCTTTCTTCGTCGAGCGTGAGGCGCCAGCCCGAGCCGCCGCGGTTGAGCTTGATTTCGGACTCCTTCATGCCCCAGGCGCGGAAGAAGGGTTCCGAGTCGCCGCTCTCGGCGCACTGGCGCACGATGGCGGAGGCGGCCTCGCCGAAGCTCATGCGGGACATGCCCTCGATGCTGCGCACGGGGCGCATCGTCTCAAGGTCGAGTCCCATGACGGGATCCTTGACGGAGGCGATGCCGAGCGCAATGCTCGTGCCCGTGTGGGCGATGCAGAGCGCGGTGCGGCGTCCGTCCTTGAGAAGATAGGGAGCGTAGGGCGGCTCCTCGACGAGTTCGGCGTCGAGAATGCGCGCGGCGGCGCTTGCGAGAATGCGGCCCCAGCGGGTCTGGCGGCGGCGCACGGGGTGGCAGAAGGCCGTGATGCGGCTGCGGGTCGCCTCGGGAAGCGTCGCGGCGAGCGACTCCTCGAGTCCGGCTGGAGCGGATTCGAAGTCAAGCAGAAGCACGGCGGGGTTCGGGGTGCTGCTGAGCTTCTCGATTGGGGACATGATGAGGCGGACCGTATTGAAGATGAATGGATTCGGGACGGATCAGGAGGATTCGCCCGGGCGCTGACAGTGTACAGAAAACGCAGGCTTAGGGCGGACGGATCATCCTTATGGATGGATTTCCGAAAAGCGGGAAGCCGCAAGGCCTGCGAGGGCCCAGAGGACGATGATGAATCCGACGAAGGAGAGCGAGGCGCCCCAGCCTGCGGGGAGGAGCGCGGCGAAGACGAGGGGACCGAGGCCCGCGCCGAGGTAGCCCACGCCTTGGCTGAGCGCCGAGAGTCCGAGCATGTGGGCCGAGGAGCGCGTCTTCCTTGCCATCAGGATGAAGGCGACGGAGAGCATGGAGCCCTGAGGGGCGCCCGCAAGGATGCTGCCGAGGAAGATCCAGGGGCCGCCAAGCGTCCAGAACCAGAGGCCTGCGAGATAGGAGAGGGACATGAGGGCTTCTGAGGCCCATTCGGAACCGCAGTGCTTCATGAAGCGGTCGGTGAGGATGGAGGCGGGGAGGCCCGAGACGAGATAGAGGGCGAGGGCAGCGCCTGCGGCGTCGGCGCTGACGCCCTGTGTCTGGAGATAGGGCGGGAGCCACGCGGCGACTGTATATATGAGGAGCGACTGCAGCCCCATGACGGCCGTGACGGCCCATGCGCCGGGATGGCGCCTGAGGGATGGGGCGCGAAGGAGCATGGCGGAGGGGCCCGACGAGCGGCCGAAGGCTGCGAGCCAGAGGGCGAGGACGACGGCGCCGAAGGCGGCCCACGCGAGGAAGGCCGACTGGGTGAAGTCCGTGAGGGCCGCAAGCGGATGCGAGGTGAGTGCGCCGATCGAGCCCGAAAGGCCGACGACGCCCGTGTAGATCTCGAGGAGCGCACCTGTCTTCGCCTCGTTCTGCGTCTTGACCACGACGGGCATGAGGACGTTGAGGGCGGCGATGCCCACGCCGATGAGAAGCGTGCCGAGAAGGAGCGCGGGATAGCTCGGCGCCGTGCGCACGAATCCGCCGGCGGCAAGCACGCCGAGAAAGACGATGACGGCGCCGTAGAGTCCGAAGCGGCGGGCTGCGTCCGGGGCGGCGAACGAGAAGAGCCCGAAGGCCGCAACCGGAAGGGCGGCCGCAAGGCCGTATTCGGAGGCGGAGAGGCCGAGCTCGGAGGTAAGGCGCCCTGCGAGCGGGCCTACGGCCGTGATCGGACCGCGCATCTCGAGCGTGGCGGCAAGAATCAGAGCGAGCACTGCAATGGGCTTGAGATGAGTCATGAAGGTGGTGGTTGTTGAAGAGGCGCGCGGGCGCCTCCGGAATGGTCCAGAAGAAGATACCTCCAAATGCGGTCGAAGTCCATGCGCGGCGAAAGATCGGGTGACGGGGAATGATGGCCTGAGGAGGTTTTCTAGGTAGTAATACGGATTTTGACGCAAATGTTTGACAAACGTGCCGGAGTCGTGTTTAATTCCAATCCTTCGCTGACGACGCCAAGTCATCAGCGAATAAATTTGACAAAGAGTTGATGAGTTGGTAAGCTCTCAATTCTGTGCTCTTAGGAGCGTTGTTCTTTAAAAATCAGAATTCAACGAACCGATA
>NZ_KQ968577.1:0-17474 GCF_001578585.1 Sutterella sp. KLE1602 | reverse complement strand
TTCAAGCCTCTGCCTTTAGGCAGGGGTTATTGACCATCGAGCGGCTTGGGCAGGAAGTCGAAGGCGCCGTTCTTGACCGCCTCGACGGCCATCGTGATGTCGCCGTGCGCGGTGATGAAGAGGATGGGAAGCGAATAGTCCTTCTTCTTCAGAAGCTCCTGAAGCTGCAGGCCGCTCAGGCCGGGCATGCGGATGTCGAGGATGAGGCATCCCGGCACCATGACGTCGTCGGTCTCGAGGAAGGCCTCGGCCGATGCGTAGCTGCGGGACTTCCACCCTTCGGTGGAGAGCAGGAATTCGAGCGATTCGCGCATTTCTGCGTCGTCGTCGACGATGCGGATGAGGGAAAGCGAGTTTGCCGGCATTTCAAGTCCTGTTGTTTTGTTCGCAGACGGGCAGGCTGACGGTGATGGCGAGACCTCGTTCGGGAAGCCGCTCGAAGAGTACGCGGCCGCGTGCGGATTCGGCGATGCGGCGCACGATCACGAGTCCGAGGCCGAGGCCCTGGGGCTTCGAGGTGTTGAGCGGGATGGTGAGGCGGGCGAACTGCTCGTCGGTGAGCCTCGGGCCGTTGTCCGAGATCGTGAGCATGGCCGTGCCGTCCTCTGCGGAGAGGCTCGCGCGGATGACGGCGTCATCAGTGCCTGCCGTGGCGTCTGCGGCGTTCTTGAGAAGATTGCTGATGAGAAGCTCCATCTCGAGCGCGTCGGCGAGGATCGTGACGCCGGGCTCGATGCGCCTGGAGACCTCGAGTCCGCGCGTGGCGCAGAACTGTGCGATCGCCTTTTCGGCAAGGTCCGAGAGAGACGTCGGCACGGGTTGGGCGGGCTGTCTTGCGAAGCTTCTGACGTGGTCGATGATGTCCGAGGCCTTCGTGCTCTGGGAGTCGATCTTGGCGAGTACGGTCCTGAAGACCTCGGGGTCGGTGGAGCCGCCGTGGGCCATGGTGCGGGAGAGGCCGCGGGCGTAGTTGCGGATGACGGCGAGCGGCTGCTTGAGCTCGTGCGCGATCATCGAGGAGAGCTCGCCCACGAGGCCCGCACGCTCCATCGCGACGAGCCTTTCGTTGTAGCGTTTGGCTTCCTCCTCGACGCGCCGCTTCTCCTCCACGGCCCGCATCAGCTCCGTGGTGCGGCGGCGGATCAGGTATTCGGCGCGCACGCTGTGCACGACGATGCCGAGCAGCACGGCGGCGAGAAATGCGAGCCAGACGCCGTAGTTTCTGACGAAGGCCTCCCAGCTGAACTGGGACTGGCGCAGGTAGGCCGCGTCGCCGAGCGCCTCAAGAAGCTCGTGCACGGCGTCGTATCGTGCGCCCGGCCGCCAGTCGCAGCCGTCGGCGTCCGTGGGCATGCCCAGCAGCGTGCCCGAGACGAGCGCGTTGAGTTCGGGCGGCGTGTGCGGAAAGGAGGCGAGCGTCCAGCCGGGATAGAAGACGGAGAAGGACCTGCACCTCGTCTGCGAGGCACGGTCGGTCGTGACGAGCCTGATGCCCGAAAGTCTTTTGGGATCGGTCGCGGAGAGCCGCTCGACGTAGCAGGCGGGCAGGATGCCCGCGTCGGCGCGTCCCGAGGCGACGGCTTCAAGAATGGCGCCTTCGGGATCGTCCGTCTTCGTGCGCAGGGCTTCGGGCACGGCGCGCTCGACGCCTGCGTGCATGAGCTCTCGCCTGAGCATGCGGGCGGGCATGCCGTCAAGTTCTGGCACGAGAATGGAGGCGCCGTTGAGGACGGAGGCGGAGGCGTCGGGAGCCTCCGCGGCGTTCACGGCGACGACGATGCCCAGGACCGAGTCGGCCGAGGAGGATTCGCGGATCGTCTGGCTCACGAGCGAGCGGGCGCCGAAGAAGCGTTCGAGAACGACGTAGCCGTCGGGCGGCGCGAGCACGAAGTCGACTCTTCTCGACTCGGCGAGCTTCTGGATCTCGCCGAGCGGCAGGTAGCGGAATACGAGCGGCGTGTCCGGAAGCGCATAGGTGAGATGGTCCACGCTCGCACTGATGAAGCTTCGCTCGATCGCACCCGAGCCCGAGGCCTGCACGGCGACCACGACGGGCGGCACGGCTCCCGGGGCCGCATGGACGAAGACCGGTGCGGACGCAAGAAGGATGGCGGCGGCCGCCCCTGTGAGTCGGGCGGATGAGCTTGGCGAGACGGACATTCTCTTATTGTATGTCCGTTATTTAAGTAGTCCCAACCCCCTTGCGGGCGGGGAAAACACTGATGGAAACTCCCTTCCGTACGAAAACGCCTGAGCGGCGGGCGTTGGCGGGGAGGTGCAAAAAAGCCCGCACGAAGGCGTGCGGGCGGTGCGGGAGCTGGAAGGGGCACTCGGGCTCACTTGCCCTGCGTGTTTTCGAGCGTCGTCAGGTCGTCGATCTCGAAGGTGCCGGTGAGGCCCTTGTATTCGGGGCGGTAGTCCAGACCCGGCTGGCAGCGGAATTCGAGCCATGCGGAGGCGGGACGGCTGCCGTCCTTCTTGCCGTTGGTCGAGGAACCGTTGACGGGCAGCATGGCCATGTGCTGGCGGTCGCAGTGCATGCGGGCGCGTTCATGGAGGTGGTCGGCGAGGCGGTTGCCCTCGACGTGTCCGGGCCAGACGGCCTCGATGCGCCAGACGTTGCCGACCACGTTCGTGATCTTCTCCTCGCGGTCGAGGAAGTTCTGGCGTTCCTCCTGAAGGGCTTCGCAACCGGAGAGAAGAAGGGCGGCGAGGGCGGTGCCGATGATCAGAGTGCGCTTCATATGCATGGGTAGAAAGTCTGTCGAATGGTCGGAGGCCGCGCCGCATACGGGCGGGCGATGGTTCCGACATTTTAGCGGGATTCCGCCCGGGCGTCGCGAGGCGCGGTGCATGGAGCAAGAAACAGAAAAATGGACGAAAAGGGAAGGCTTTCTCAATCTGGCCGATAGGCGTCGGGGCCTCTGAGAAGGCCGCGGCCGCATGCGGGCGCCCGCGTCCTCGTTTCATAAGGTGCGGGGAGATGAGGAAAGACGGGCCGAAGGGGCGGTGATTTGCTGAAAACGCCTGCTGCTCTGTGAGTTTTTCGGGTTCTCGGGCCCTGTGCCACTAGGGTTAGCACGGTTGGAAGAAGAGACATTTTGTAAGCAATGCTTAATACGGCCTCCCTACACTTCCTGACACAAGACCATCCGGGCCCGAACCGTGCCCGTCAACAACGTCAACAGGACCCTCCGTTTCACACATGTCAGAAGCCATTCTTGAAGTCTGCGGCCTTACCTGCGAGCGCGGGGAGAGGACGCTTTTTAGGAATCTCTCGTTCGCCGTGAAGCCCGGCACGCTCGTGCGCATCGCCGGCAGCAACGGTGCGGGCAAGACGACGCTTCTGCGACTGATGACGGGCCTCATGCGTCCCGTCGAGGGTGAGGTACGCTGGAGGGGTGTTCCCGTCGAGAAGGCCGCCCAGGACTTCTGGCGCGAGCTCTGCTACATCGGACACCGCAACGGCGTCAAGGACGACCTGTCGGTGCTCGAGAACGTGATGATCAATGCCAACGTGGCGGCCGTGCCCGTCACGGAGAACGCCGCGCTTGACGCACTTGACGCCGTGGGCCTGGCCGACTTCGTCGACGTGCCCGCGGGCCAGCTCTCTCAGGGCCAGCGCCGCCGCGTCGCGCTCGCCCGCCTCTGGCTTTCCCGCTCCGTGACGCTCTGGGTTCTCGACGAGCCCTTCACCGCGCTCGACGTGCGCGGCGTCGCCCGCCTTGCGGACCTCGTGGGCGAGCATGTCAGGTCGGGCGGCATCGTGATGCTCGTCACCCATCAGGAAGTGCCCGTCGACGGCGTCGAATACCTCGTCATCGAGCCCGAACGCTGGTCCCCGCGCCGCCGCACGGCGGTCGAGGCTGCGCTCGACAACGAAAGCGCTCTTGAAGCGGACAACGCAAGGTAAGGAGCGCCGCAGTCATGTTCAAGCTTTTCCGAATCATCCTCCGCCGCGACCTGATGCTCGCCTTCCGCCGCAAGTCCGACCTTGCGCAGGTGATCTTCTTCTTTGCGGTCGTCGTGACGCTCGTGCCGCTCGGCGTGGGCGCCGAAACCAACATCCTCCGCTCGATCGCCCCCGGCGTCGTGTGGGTCGCCGCGCTTCTCGCCGCGCTTCTCTCGCTGCCGCGCATGTTCGAGGCCGATCATGCCGACGGCACGCTCGAGCAGATGCTCGTCACCGCCGAGCCGCTTCCCGTGGTGGTCGTAGCCAAGGTCTTCGCGCACTGGCTCGTCACGGGCGTTCCGATGACGATCTTCGCCGCGGTTTTCGGCATCCTCTTCGACCTGCCGCTCGACGTGACCCTAGTGATGGTCGCGAGCCTCTTCCTCGGCACGCCGGTCCTCTCCCTCGTGGGAGCCGTGGGCGCCGCACTCACGCTCGGCCTTCGCGGAGGCGGCGTGCTCACGAGCCTGCTCGTGCTTCCGCTCTACATTCCCGTCCTCATCTTCGGCGCGGGCGCCAGCCAGGCGGTCGCCGTCTCGATGAGCCCCGCCGCGCACTTCATGATCGTGGGCGGCCTGACGCTGCTGAGCCTCGCGCTCGCCCCGATGGCCGTGTCCGCGGCCCTTCGCATCGCCGAAAGTTGATGCGGGCGAAGCGAACGCTGGAAAGACTTTTGAAAATATATTCGGAGACCTGATCAAGATGAGCTTATCCGACCCTCAGAACTTCTACCGCCTCGCAGGCAAGGTCATCCCGTGGATTCTCGGGCTGGCACTCGTGCTCTTCGTCGTGGGCTTCTACCTGGGCTTCTTCGTGTGCCCGGTCGATGCGCGCCAGGGCAACTCCTACCGCATCATCTTCATCCACGTCTCGGCCGCCTGGCTCTCGATGCTGCTCTACGTGCTGATGGCTGTCTTCAGCGCCATCGGTCTGTGGCGCAACAACCGCATCTGCTTCATGCTTGCCCAGGCGATGGCCCCCACGGGCGCGCTGATGGCCTTCATCGCGCTCTTCTCTGGCGCCTTCTGGGGCCGTCCGACCTGGGGCACGTACTGGGTGTGGGACGCTCGCCTGACGTCGGAGCTCATCCTCTTCTTCCTCTATCTCGGCTTCATCGCGCTGCACTCCGCCATTGACGACAAGCGCCGCGCCGACCGCGCCGCGAGCGTCATCAGCATCGTGGGCGTGATCAACGTGCCGATCATCTACTTCTCCGTGCAGTGGTGGAACACGCTCCATCAGGGCGCCTCGATCACGTCGAGGGGCTCCTCCATTGCGCCCATCATGCTCTACACGCTCCTCATCATGGTCGTGGCGGGCATGTGCTACGGTGCCGGCATGGTCCTCGCCCGCACCCGCTCCATCATCCTCGAACGCGAACGCCGCGAGAACTGGACCAAGGAAGCGGCCTTGGAGGGCAAGCTGTGAACAACTGGAACAGTCTTTCCGACTTCATCTACATGAACGGCCACGGCTACTTCGTTTGGTGCGCCTACGGCGCGCTGCTCGTCGCCGTGATCTACGAAATCTTTTCCCTGCGCGCCCGCCGCGCCAAGATCTGCGCTCGCCTCGCCCGCGAGGCCCGTGCAGCCAAATCGACGCTGGAGATGTAAACCATGGACTCGAAGACCAAGAAACTCGCCCTCATCGGCGCGGCCGTCGTGGCCGTCGGCGTCGGCGTGACGCTCGCCCTGCAGGCATTCAATGAAAACCTCGTCTTCTTCTTCTCGCCCACGCAGGTGGCCGCGAAGGAAGCCCCGACGGGCCGCACGTTCAGGCTCGGCGGCGTGGTCGAGCCCGGCAGCGTCAAGCGCCAGGCCGACGGCGTGACCGTCACCTTCGGCATCACCGACACCGCCAAGATCGTTCCCGTCCAGTACAAGGGCATCCTCCCCGACCTCTTCGCCGAAGGCCAGGGCGTCGTGGCCCAGGGCAAGCTCGACGAGCAGGGCGTCTTCTGCGCCTCCGAAGTGCTCGCCAAGCACGACGAGAACTACATGCCGCCCGAGGCTGCCAAGGCTCTCGAAGACGCCCACAAGGCGGGCGTAGCCAAGAAGCAGGCCGAGCAGGCCCAGGCCGCGAAGTCCTGATGCCTGCCCTTCCAGTCAATTGAGTTTTTATTGAGCCGGGTGTGACCGCCCGCCTGACCCGAGGGCCAGGCAAAGCGGCCATGCCCTTGCTTGCATAAAGAGAGAAGACGGAAGCATCCGTCCCCATACACAAACCGGAGAAAACAAGTGATTCCTGAAATCGGTCACTTCGCACTGATCCTGTGCCTTGCGTTGAGCATCGTCCAGGGCGTGCTCCCGCTTGTCGGCGCTGCCAAGGGCAACCGCGCGCTGATGGCGGTCGCCCGTCCCGCCGCTGCCGCCAACGCGTTCTTCGGCACGGTGGCCATTGGCTGCCTTGCCTACTCGTTCTACCTGTCGGACTTCACCGTCCTCAACGTGGCGAACAACTCCAACTCGCTTCTGCCCTGGTACTACAAGGTAGCCGCGACCTGGGGGTCTCACGAAGGCTCGATCCTCTTCTGGACGGTGACGCTCGGATGGTGGGGCGCCGCGGTCGCCTTCTGCGCCCGCCGCCTGCCCGCCGAGATGGTCGCCCGCGTGACGGGCGTGCTCGGCCTCGTCGGCATGGGCTTCCTCCTCTTCATGCTGCTCACCTCCACCCCGTTCCTGCGCCTCTTCCCTGCGCCCGCCGAGGGCGCGGACCTCAATCCGCTGCTGCAGGACCCGGGCATGGTCTTCCATCCGCCGCTCCTCTATCTGGGCTACGTGGGCTTCGCCGTGCCGTTCGCCTTCGCGATCGCCGCGCTCATCTCCGGTCGTCTTGACGCCGCCTGGGCCCGCTGGATGCGTCCGTGGACGACGGCCGCCTGGGTGCTCCTCACGCTCGGCATCGCGCTCGGCTCCTACTGGGCCTACTACGAGCTCGGCTGGGGCGGCTGGTGGTTCTGGGACCCGGTCGAGAACTCCTCGTTCATGCCGTGGCTCACGGGCACCGCGCTCATCCACTCGCTCGCCGTCACCGAAAAGCGCGGTTGCTTCCGCATCTGGACGGTGCTCCTCGCGATCCTGACGTTCTCGCTCTCGCTTCTCGGCACCTTCCTCGTGCGCTCCGGCGTGCTCACCTCGGTGCACGCCTTCGCGACCGACCCCGAGCGCGGTCTCTTCATTCTGGCCTTCCTCATCATCGTCATCGGCCTCTCGTTCCTGCTCTTTGCATGGCGCGCCCCGACGGTGGGTCTGGGCGGCAACTTCTCGCTCATCTCCCGCGAGTCGATGCTCCTCGTCAACAACGTGCTGCTCGTCGTGGCCATGGGTGCCGTGCTTCTCGGCACGCTCTATCCGCTCTTCCTCGACGCGCTCAACGCAGGCAAGATCTCGGTCGGCCCCCCGTACTTTGACGCCGTCTTCGGTCCGCTCATGCTGCCGTGCGTGTTCCTGATGGGCGTGGGTCCGCTCGCCCGCTGGAAGGACGCCGATCCGAAGGCGCTCGCCCGCGAGCTCGCCTGGTGCCTCGTCGCCGCCATCGTGGCCGGCGCCGCCATCCCGCTCCTCATGGGCGAGTTCGGCCACTGGGTCTTCCTCGGCTGCACGTCCGCGATGTTCGTCTTCTTTGCCGTGATCCAGACGTTCCGTCATCAGATCCGCAACCAGCCGGGCAATGTCTTCGCCCGCCTGATGCGCCAGCCGCGCGCCTTCTGGGGCATGCAGCTCGCCCACATCGGCGTGGCCGTCTTCATCATCGGTGTGGCGCTCGTCAAGGGCTACCAGTCCGAACGCGACGTGCGCATGTACGAAGGCGAGACCGTGACGGTCGCTGGCTACACCTTCACGTTCAACGGCGTCGAAACCGTCCGCGGCCCGAACTACACGGCCGACCGCGGCGATTTCACGCTCTCCGTGAACGGCAGGGAGCTCCAGCACCTCTATCCTGAAAAGCGCAAGTACTACAGCTCAAACTCGATGCCGATGACCGAGTCCGCCATCCGCCACTCGATCACGGGCGACGTGTACGTGAGCCTCGGCACGCCGACCAATGACGGCGGCTGGGTCGTGCGCGCCTACTACAAGCCTTACGTCACCTGGATCTGGTGGGGCTGCATCATCATGGCCGCCGCTGGCCTTTGGGCCGCGTCCGACCGACGCTACCGCCGCCGCAAGCAGAAGAACGAAGCTGACGGAGAATAAGTCATGAGCAAGTCTCTCAAGTATCTGATTCCCTTCGGAATCTTCATTGTCCTCGCGGGCTTCCTCTTCAAGGGGCTCTACATGGATCCGCGACAGCTGCCCAGCGTGCTCATCAACAAGCCGATGCCGCAGTGGTCGCTCCCGACGCTCTTCGACACCACGAAGACGCTCTCCACCGAGGAGATGAAGGGCAAGGTCTGGATGCTCAACGTCTGGGCCACGTGGTGCATTCCCTGCAAGCAGGAGCACCCCTACATGGTCAAGCTCAAGAAGGACGGTCTCAAGACCCCGATCGTTGGCTTCGTCTACAAGGACAATCCCGGCGCCGCCCTCAACATGCTGCGCCAGCAGGGCAATCCTTACGACATGGTCGTCTTCGAGGTGAAGAACCGGGTCGGTCTTGACCTCGGCGTCACGGGCGTTCCCGAGACCTTCGTCATCGACAAGAAGGGCGTGATCCGGGCCAAGGTGAGCTACCCGCTCGATCCGCAGATCTGGAACGAGCAGCTCAAGCCCCTCATCAAGCAGCTGGAGGCCGAATAACATGAAGTCCGTCAAGCTTATGGGCGCCGCCCTCGCGGCCTGCGCACTGATGGCCGGCACGGCCTTCGCAGCTCCGCGCGAAGCCGCTCCGACCGCCTTTGACCCGATCGCCCACCAGCGCGTCGTCGAGGTTTCCGAGCAGCTCCGCTGCCTCGTCTGCCAGAACCAGTCCGTCGCCGACTCCAACGCCGAGCTCGCCGTCGACCTGCGCAACCAGGTGATCGAGCAGGTCAAGGCCGGCAAGACCAACAAGGAGATCGTGGACTACATGGTCGAACGCTACGGCGACTTCGTGCTCTACAAGCCGCCCTTCAAGGCCAACACGGTCATCCTCTGGCTCGGCCCCGTCGCACTCTTCCTCGTGGGCCTCGCCGCGTTCTACCTCAACCTCCGCCGCCGCAAGTCGGCCGTCGCCAAGACCGTCCGTCCGCTCACCGCCGAGGAAAAGGCCCGCGCGGACAAGCTGCTCTCGGGCGACAAGGAGTAACCGATGCTGACAACCTTCATCATCATCTGCGTCGTCTTCTGCCTGATCGCGATGGCCGCCGTGGCGCTGCCGCTCTGGTTCGGCGGCCGCAAGGCCGCTGACGCCGAAGACCGCCACGAAACGATTCTCGGCATCCTGCGTCAGCAGGCCGCGGACCTTGAAAAGGAGCGTGAGGCCGGCCGCATCGACCTCGACGAGTACGAGGAGTCCCGCCTCGAACTC
Organism: Sutterella sp. KLE1602; assembly: GCF_001578585.1. NCBI lineage: Bacteria > Pseudomonadati > Pseudomonadota > Betaproteobacteria > Burkholderiales > Sutterellaceae > Sutterella > Sutterella sp. KLE1602. Next base: position 8,074 of record NZ_KQ968577.1, on the reverse strand, counting down.
GAGCGCCGCGTGCTTGAGGAAACCGCCCGCGACACCGACGCCGAAGTCAAGGACCAGTCCAAGGTCGCCCGAATCATCGCCGTCGTGCTCGCCGTCGTGATTCCCGCCTCCGCCGTCTTCGGTTATCTTGCGCTAGGCCGCTACAACGCCATGGACCCCGCCTTCCTCGAGGCCGTCCAGAACCAGCAGCGCCAGACGCAGGGCCACAGCCAGTCCGACATGATGGCCGCCATCGAGCGCCTTCAGAACCGCCTGAAGGAGACGCCCGACGACGCCCAGACCTGGTACATGCTCGCGCGCACGCTCTCCAACGTGGGTCGCTTCGCCGAGGCGCTCGACGCCTTCCGCGAGGTCGACCGTCTGGTGCCGAACAACGCCGACATCATCGCCGACATGGCCGACATGACGGCCGCCGCGAACAACAAGGTGATCACGGACGAGGCCCGTGCGCTTCTGCAACGCGCCCTCAAGATCGATCCGGGCCAGTGGAAGGCGCTCGCGCTCCTTGCCATCGACGCCTGGGATCATGAGAAGTACGCCGAAGCCGCCGCCTACTGGGAAAAGCTCCTCGTCGTGCTTCCCGAGGACTTCGGCGACGCCCAGCAGATCCGCAACAACATCGACGAGGCCCGCCGCCTCGCCGGCATGGATCCCGCAGCCCGTCAGGCTGAGGCCGAAGCCTTCAAGGGCGAGAGCGTCCCGACCGTCCAGGCCGCCGAGCCCTCGTTTGTCTCCGGCCGCGTGACGCTCGACAAGGCCCACGCCGACAAGGTCAAGCCCGAGGACACTGTCTTCATCTACGCACGCCCGACCATGGGCTCGAAAATGCCGGTCGCCTTCATGCGCATCACCGCCAAGGAGCTCCCCTTTGAGTTCAAGCTCACGAGCGACATGACGATGGCCATGGGCGCCACGACGCTCGCCGACGTCAAGGACGTGATCGTCGGAGCCCGAATCTCCCGCACCGGCAACTTCATGCCGCAGGCGGGCGACCTCGAGGGCGAGACTTCCGCTCCCGTCCAGACGGGCACCGAAGGCATCGACCTCGTCATCGGCACCGTCCGCTGACATTCGACAGCCTCAGAAAAGGCCGCCGCGTTCGACTGAACGACGGCGGCCTTTGCGTTTCAGGTGTTTTCCCGCGTGTGCGGGCGAGCACTTCTTCATATAATTGAACCGTTGTTGCGAAAAAGGTGAAATATATCAACTGAAACTAAAAAGAACTAATGTGGAGGTGCCGCCATGGCGGCCTTTTCCATCATCGGACGCGAAGGAAGCGTCCCTGTTCACGTCTGGGCGAAGACGCTCGACGACAAGTCGCGTGAGCAGCTTCTCAACACGGCCTCGTTGCCGTTCGTCTTTCATCACGTCGCGGCGATGCCCGACGTTCATGCAGGTCTGGGCGCCACCATAGGCAGCGTGATCGCGACCGAAGGCGCCGTCATCCCGAGCGCCGTCGGCGTCGACATCGGCTGCGGCATGCGCCTTGCACGACTCAACTTCAGGCGCGGCGACCTTGACGACCGCGCGGTCCGCGCTGTCTACGAGGCGATTCTGCGGCACGTGCCCGTCGGCATGACCGAGAGGAGGCCCGACGCCGTGCGTCACGACCGCACGGAGCCCTTCGAGGAAGGCATGAAGAGCCTTCTCGACCGTCATCCCGAACTCCTCGAGCGCATGGTATCCATGACCTGGCAGAGCCAGCTCGGAAGCCTGGGAGCGGGCAACCACTTCATCGAACTCACCTCTGATGCAGACGGCGTCGTGCGCGTGATGCTCCATTCGGGTTCGCGCGGCGTGGGCAACGTCATGGCCTCGCGCTTCATCGGCATCGCCCGCGAGAAGGCACTTGGAGGGAAGGTCCGGCTGCCCGATCCCGCGCTCGCTTGGTTCGATGAGGGCACCGATGACTTCAACGACTACATGGATGCGGTCAACTGGGCGCAGGCCTATGCGAAGATCAACCGCGAGATCATGATGGAGGACGTCATGGCCGCGGTGCGCGAGGTGATGCCGTGGGCGGAGATCTCCTCCGACGAGCCCGTCGTCGACTGCCATCACAACTACGTGGCTCGCGAGACGCATTACGGGCGCGACGTATGGGTGACGCGCAAGGGCGCCGTTCATGCGGGCAGGGGCGAGCTCGGCATCATCCCGGGGAGCATGGGCGCCGCCTCGTATCTGGTCGAGGGACTCGGCTCCGAGGAGTCCTTCATGTCGTCCGCGCACGGCGCGGGCCGCACGATGAGCCGCACGCAGGCCAAAAAGGTCTTCACGGTTGCCGACCTGAAGCGCGAGACGGCGGGCGTCGTCTGCAGGCACGATCCCGGCGTGCTCGACGAGATTCCGTCGGCCTACAAGTCCATCGACGAGGTGATGGCGCAGCAGGCCGACCTCGTGAGACCCGTGACCGTCTTCAAGCAGTTCCTCTGCGTGAAGGGGTGACCTGACGCCAAATGGACAATGGGCGTCTGACGGTTGATGCCGTCGGGCGCCCATTGCTTGGGAGGATGGCCGGCGTGGCGTCGGACCAGAGACGCTGCGTCAGCCGGTTGGCGGTTGAACCGGAACCGCCGCCGGCTTTGCTCGGAGCGGCCGGGTGAAGACACTGTGGAGGATCAGGCCTTCTTCATGGCGCGCATGCCCCAGGCGGCGAGAAGAACCAGGAGAAGCGCCGCGTAGCAGACGCAGGCGAGCATGCAGCATTCAGCCATGTCCATGAACTTCCACTGCGGGAAGAGGTACCAGCCGTCGCTCGCCTGATAGACCTCGATGAGCCAGCGCTGGAAGTCGCCGAGCTGGGTGCCGTCGGGCACGACGGGGGCGTCGTAGCCGCAGTCGCCCGTCTGCTTGAACCAGTCGGGAGCCCACTTGTCGAGCGGAAGGCCGAAGTGATAAGTCGGCTCCGTCGAGCAGCCCTGCATGCCGAACATGGCCATCGGGTCGTCGGAGTGGACGGCGTCATGGATGCCCATGAGCTTCCAGGAGCAGATCATCGTGTAGATGAGGCCGTAGAGGAAGACGCCGATGCCGGCGATCTTCAGCAGAGCCTGCTTCGGATTGATCGTGATGAGGAAGGCGCCGATCGCCATGACGATGTTGCCGTAGCGGATGTAGACGCACTGCTCGCAGGGCAGCATGTAGAGCCAGCCCTGGAAGAGGTAGTGGGCCAGAAGCACCAGGATGATCGAGGTCACGCCGAAGAGGATCCACGGCTCGCGCGTCTCCTGCCAGTCGGCGAAGGCCGTCATCGGACTCTTTCGGAAGCTTTCGCAGAATCCCTTCATTTGTCAGGACCTCTTACTTCTTGGAGAGTTCGCGGATGTTTTCCACGAGACCGTCGATGGAGCGGATGGAGGCTGTCTTCAGGAGGTACTTGCCGTTGACCACGAAGGCCGGCACGCCCTGGATCTTGGCGACGTCGTAGGTGCTGTCGGCCCAGGCCTTCACGAGCGCCTGAACCTTCGGATCATTCTTTTTGGCGTCGAAATCGGCCTTGGACATGCCGACGGCCTCGAGGGCGGTTGCGCGGAAGGCGTCGGCGCCGTCATCCCAGCGCTGCTTCTTGTCGTGGTAGGCCTTGTAGAGGGCGAACTTCGCCTTCTTGTGCATGGCGTCGGCAGCATACGGATCGCGGCCGGCGGCTTCGTCGGCGACCCACATCACGGCGAGGACCTCGGAGCCTTCCTTGCCGTACTTGCCCTTGGTGTGGAGATGGTAGTCGAGGAACTTCATTTCCTTGTCGAGCTTGGCCTTGACGGCCGGAACGACGGACTTGTCGTATTTGTAGCAGAACGGGCAGTCGTAGGAGTAGACCTTGATGAAGGTGCCCGAGGCGTTCGGGATCGGCTTTTCAAGGACGACGTAGTCGGTGCCCTCGACGGGGGCGGCGATGACGGAGCCTGCGCAGAGCAGGGCGGCTGCGGCGGCGACGGCGAATTTCGTGAAGGTCATGGTGTTCTCCTCGGTCGGAATGTCAAGCATGGTCGGCGGCCGCAGGATACGGGCCCGCCTCAACTGTATGAGGAAGTTTAGGCGTCGACGGAAATTTTGAAAATTGTTGACTTCCCACGGGAACTTTCAGAATTTGACAAGTCGCTTTTCTCAAATGCTGAAAAACGGGTTCGGCCTGCTCGACGCATGGCCCATGACGACGGCGCCCGCCGCATCGGTCGAGGATGGGCGGGCGCGGATTCATGGCGAGGGCGTCATGTACGGGCTGCGGGTCAGCCGAAGAGCTTCACCCAGCACCAGGCGGGGACGCCGAAGATCACGATGTAGGTGATGACGAGCGCGGCGGCCTGCACGATGTGGTTCTTCGAGATGCCGAGCACGATCGGGCCGAGAACATCCCAGACCTTGAAGAGAAGGAGGAACGAGGCGACAGCCCAGATGAGGCCGAAAACGATGGAGAAGAAGGTGTACATCGAAAAAATCCTTTGTTGGTCATCGTGCGGCAGGCACGGGTTGGAATGACTCTGTTGCCCGATAATGGTAGGTCTTTGCGCTTAATATTAGATTACAGCGTTCTTTCCCGTCACGAGGTCCGATCCGAATGTCCCGCTTTACTGTCATTCTTCCCGAAGGCACCGTCATTCTCAAGAACGAGGAGACGGGGCAGATTCTGAGGCTTTCCGCCGAGTCGGGTCCGCTCGTGCTCGGCGAAATCGAGATGTCGATGACGCTCGGGCCTAGGCCCATCGAGGTTGCGGGTGCGGCGCACGCTCCCGCCGTTGCTGCAGCGCAGGCCCCCGCCTGTGAACTCCCCGCCCGGCCCGCCGATCCCCTGGCGGACCTGCCCGACGAGGCCTTCGTGCCCAGACCCGAGACGCCTGGTACCGCGCCGCTTCCGCACCCGATTCCGGGGACCGAGGGCGTGAATCTCATCAATCCCTATGAGGCGCTCGGAAAGAAGGCCTTGAGGAGCCTGCCGCCGGGATTCGGTCCCAACACGGGCGAGCCCTTCATGTCGCCCGAGGAGGACTGGGCGCCCGGCACGGCCCCCGTTCTTCGCGGCATCCGCGTGCTCGACGCGCCGCTCGAGGCGCTGACGGCCTCGGACTTCGAGCAGATTCTTGACGCGATGGCGCTCAGGCGCAACAACATCGAGGGCGAAATCGAGTTCATGGAGGAGATCGAGGCGGACGAAGAGGACATCCGCGATCTCGAGCGTGACATCGAGCAGCTCGACCGTGACCTTGCCGACGTGGTCGCGAGGAAGGAAGAGTTCGACGCGCTTTCGAAGAAGCAGGCCGCGGAATAGGTCGGAAGGTCCGCCGTGATCAGCTCGGGATGAGCATCGTCACGAGGATCATCCACGCAGGGATCACGGCGAGCGAGAAGAGCGTCGTCGAGGCGACGGCCGTCGTCGCGAACTTGACATCGGCGTGGTGGAATTCGGCGAGCACGGCGATCTGCGTGATGCAGGGCAGCGCCGCCTGAATGACGTAGACCTTCGCAAAGAGCGGCGGAATGGGAATGACGTACGTGAGCACAAGGCACACGAGCGGGCAGATCACGAAGCGCCCGATGTAGACCCAGAGCATGTCCTTCGTGACGCGGATGTTGCGGATGCCGATGTTGTAGAGCATGCAGCCCACGAAGACGAGCGCGAGCGGCGTCGTGATGCCGCCCATGTAGTGCGCGGCGTCCATGATCGCCTTCGGAGGCGTGAAGTCGAGCAGGATGAACACGATGGCCGTGAGGAAGCCGAGGAGCGGCGGCGTGAAGATACGTTTGAAGGTCTGCGCCGAGAACACCTTCTGGGGCTTCTGCATCGTGGCAAGCCTCCCGTCGGCCGCCTCCATGTAGTTGCCGACCGTCCAGAAGAACGTGGTGTTCGCAAAGAAGTAGAGGAGCGTGGGCACCATCGCCTCGGTGCCGAAGAGCGCGAGCGAGACGGGCAGGCCGATGAACATGTTGTTCGTTGCCGTGAAGGCGCTCGAAAAGACGCCCGAATGCACCCCCTCGACATGGCAGACGCGCGCGATGATGCGGCTCAGCAGGAAGCAGGTCCAGATCGAGATGAAGGGCGTCGCCATCGAACCCACAAGCGTCAGGAGTCCGTCGTGGTCAAGCGTCTGCATGACGCTCGAGAAGAGGTAGGCGGGCAGGGAGAGAAAGGTCACGAGGCGCGCAAGCAGGACGCGGGAGCTCTTGTCGTACCAGCCCCGTGCGGCCGTCACGTAGCCTGCGCCGCCGAGAATCAGCAGGATGACGACGCAGTTGAGGGACAGAAGAAAGGCTTCGAGAATCATGAGACGCGGCCGGCGGGTGAAGACTTGCGGGATCCTTCAATGGTAGCGCCGCCCAGCCTCTGCGGCATAGTCATTTGGTTCTAGGCCGAGCGTCCGAATCGGTGTACGCGGCATGGAGGACGCACGTCCGGAAAATGCATGACGGTCAGAAGATGAAAAGGCCGCGTCCCTGAATCAGGGCAGCGGCCTTTTGGAGCCCGAGGGCATCAGGCTGGAAAGTCCGTTACGCGTCCTGCCAGACCTCGCGGGCGATCTCGACCACGAGACGGACCTTGGCCCACTGTTCCTCCTCGGTCATGATGTTGCCTTCCTCGGTCGAGGAGAAGCCGCACTGCGGAGAGAGACAGAGCTGTACGAGCGGAACGTACTTCGCTACTTCGGCGATTCGGGCCTTGACGGCCTCCTTGTCCTCGAGTTCGGGGAACTTGGAGGTGATGAGGCCGAGGACGACCGTCTGGTCCTTGATGAAGCGCAGCGGCTCGAATCCGCCCGAGCGGTCGCTGTCGTACTCGAGGAAGAAGCCGTCGACGGGGCAGTTCGCGAAGAGAATCTCGGCGATGGGTTCGTAGCCGCCGGAGGAGAACCACGTGGAGCGGAAGTTGCCGCGGCAGATGTGCATCGTGAGCGTCAGGTCGGCGGGCTTGGCGGCGATGATCCTGTTGAGGACGCCGACGTAGCTGCGGGCCACGGCGTCGACGTCGATGCCGCGGGCGGCGTAGGCGGCGCGCTTTTCAGCGGAGCAGAATTCGCCCCAGCTCGTGTCGTCGAGCTGCAGGTAGCGGCAGCCGCGCTCGTAGAGCGCTAGCATGGCGTCGGTCCAGGTTTGTGCGAGGTCGTCGAGAAGAAGCTCCTCGTTGTCCTTGTAGGCGGCGATCGGCTCATAGTCCGTGGCGCGCACGCAGCAGATGAGGTGCAGCATCGACGGAGACGGGATCGTGTACTTCACGGCGGCGTCACCCGCGATTTTCTTCAGGCGGTCGAAGGCCTCGAGGAACGGATGGTCGGCGGGGAAGGAGAGGCGGTCCTCGATGACGACCGTCTCGGCCTTGGGCTGACGACCTTCGAAGTGAACGGACCAGGCCTCGGCCTTGACGTGGCGGATGCCCTTGAGGCCGGCAAGGAAGTCGAGGTGCCAGAAGGCGCGGCGGAATTCGCCGTCGGTGACGGCGGTGAGGCCGTTGTCGAGCTCCTTCTTCACGAGCGCGGCGATCTCCTCGTCCTCGACGGCGGTGAGGGCTTCGCGGGAGAACTCGCCCCTGGCGAACGCGGCGCGGGCCTGTGCGACGGCGGCGGGACGAAGGAAGCTTCCGACGACGTCGGCACGGTACGGGGGAAGAACGTGGGGCATGGTGCGGTTCCTTTTCTAATGTGTTGTTGGAAGGCGTCAGGGGCGTCGAGGCGGCCCGAAACGACTGCGGTTCATAGAAATGCCGCAAGGAAACATCTGACTTCAGTCAGGTGAGGAATTGCGGCCCATGCCTTTCACACTACCACGTGATAAAATTAAGGGCCTTTCGCAGATTCGTGTGGGTAATTCTCGCGCGGAATCGAATCGTCAAGCTGTCGTGGAATAGCGCAGGCCGTTAGGCCGAGCATATGCCGCGAAAGCAGATTGACGAGGTGATTCAGCGCAAATAGCCTGTGGTTCGGGGAAAGTAAGGGCGTTAACGCCCGCCTTTCCCCCGAGCCACGTGGCGGCGAACGCCGGGGTGTCGGGGGCGGAGCCCCTGACGGAATGATTCCACTTAGCCATGCACTTACCCACTCAAAGCTGCGAAGAGCCAAATTAAGGATATGGTGGAAATAGTATACAACCG
>NZ_KQ968576.1:0-3715 GCF_001578585.1 Sutterella sp. KLE1602 | reverse complement strand
CATCAACACGCACGGCATCTTCGCCAACGTCCGCTTCAACTTCTAAGCCCTCGGGTTTTGAAGCAGGTGACAACACCTGCGGATGACTGAACACGGTCGGCTCTTCTTTGGAAGGGCCGATCGTTGTTTTTCATTGAGAGGCCCTACCGATATTGGCACTTTCATAAATAAATTCACTTTTGGCGTAATTACGTAGTCAGCCAAAAAATGGCAAGGGGTTTACCCTTGGTTTTCGGTTAAAACAAATTCTGAGCTTCTCATTTTGAGCTGGAAAAATATTCTTGATCCATGTCAATTCGGTTAGGTTGTTCAAGTTACCCTCGGATGGTAACTTGAACAACCTTATCTTCACCTCTTGATTTGTCAACACTGCCGTTACAAAGTCAGGGTTTGCGATGCTGTCCTAAAACGACATGTCTTTTCGCAACACCTGCAGGAAAGGCGATTCGGGGGATCAAAACAAGATAATCTGCACAGGTCCCTGCTCGAAGGAGCGGGGAACAAGGACCAACCTAAGACCCAATTAATTTGGAGTTACGCAGAATGAATCGCGTTTTCAAGACCAAGTGGAGTGCTGCTCACCAGCAGTACGTTGTCATCGACGAACATCACGCCACGAAGGGCAAGGCTTCCAAGAGCGCTGTTGCCATCGCCGTTGCGGCCTTCATGATGGCTGCCGGCGCGCAGGCCGCCTACATGGACCCGAACCCGAACATCAGCAGCGCCTCTGTTGCTGAAGCCCAGCGTGCCTTTGAAACGGCCGAATACAACGCTGACTGGGGCCTGAAGGCCATGCACGCTTCCAAGGCCTATGCACTTGGTTTTACCGGCAAGGGTGTTGCTGTTGCCGTCATGGACTCTGGCGCTCTCCTTTCCCACTCTGAACTGTCTGGCGAACGCTTCGTTGAAGTTGAACACAGTGGCAAGTACAGCTCCACTGGCAACCATTATCAGCAGGGTGCGAATGGCGTTGGCGATGAATTCGGTAATGGCGATTACGTCGCTGGCAAAGATTTCAAAGTTGACGGCAACTTCATGCCGCATGTGAACGATACTCACGGTACTCACGTGACCGGTACGGTCGGCGCGAACAAGGACGGTCAGGGCATGCATGGCGTGGCCTTTGACGCCAATATTTTCGTCGGCAACTCTGGTGCCACCGACAACAACAACTACGGTCCGTTCCAGGATTACAACTTCTATTACGAAGGTTGGTCTGCTCTGGCCAACAAGGTCCGTGACAAGAACGGCACACTCGAAGACGGAACTACGCTTCGTGGTGGCGTGATCAACAACTCCTTTGGCACGAACATCCGCTACACGGCCAAGGGTGCCTCGCTCCCTGTGAACAACGTCAGGGAAAGCGAGTTTGAGTACTTCCTTTTCAAGAAGAATCCGAACCCGAATGGCAAGGACTTCGTGGATGCGGCTTGGGACGCCATTCAGGGCAAGAATGTGGTCCAGATCTTCACGACGGGCAACCGTGACATGAAGAACCCGTACTATCGTCCGCTCTATCCGTACTTCAATCCTGACGCCGAAGACCAGTGGATCGCGGTTACGGGCCTCAAGCAGCTCGACACGACGGATACCAACGGCAATCCGAAGTATGACTATTGGTACGGCGTGAACAAGGCGGGTGACGCCAAGTGGTGGACGGTTGCTGCTCCTGGTGCCAAGATCTACAGCTCGATTGTGGTTGACGATCATTATGTCGCGAGCGATGCCAACCACAAGCTCGGCGATGCCGGTTATGCAACGTTCGGTGGCACGTCCATGGCCGCTCCTCACGTGGCCGGCGCCATGGCTGTTCTCATGCAGCGTTATCCTGACATGACCGCTCCGCAGGTCCGTGAGGTCATGTTCACGACTGCCAATCACAAGAACTCCGACGGCAGCAACTTTGACAGCTGGACCGTCGGTGAAAACGAGGTCGACCCGCTCTTCGGTTGGGGTGTTCCTGACCTCGACAAGGGCATGTATGGTCCTGGTCAGCTCCTGAAGAACTTCGAATACCAGATCCGAGAAGGCAACCTTGACGTCTGGAGCAATAACATTGTTCAGGACGCGCTTGAACAGCGCAAGGCTGAAGACAAGAAGTGGAAGGAAGAAATAAAGTATTGCCTTGATGACAGCGGAAAAGTTGTCGCGTCTAAGATCAAGCTTGACGACGCAATTCTCTATCAAGGCGACATTCCTGGACTTGAAAAAGACAAAATCACGGAGGATGAAGCCCGCAAGTGGATCGCGGATTACTATGAAAAGCGTCTTAAGGCTGTTAACGAACGCGAGAATCTGGACGGTAGCCTGACGAAGTCTGGCAAGGGTACCCTCATCATGACCGGTGCCAACTCCTACAAGGGCGCCACGACCGTCAAGGCCGGTACGCTTCTTGCTTTTGCCGAATCCATCGGTACTGATAACAAGGTTAAGGTGGATGATGGTGGTACGTTCGGCGTTCTGTCGAGCTACAACGACCAGTTCACGAAGAAGGGTCACCTTTACAGCACGGATGCCCAGAAGGGTGAACTCAAGATTGAAATCGATGACGGCGGCACGCTTGCCATCGACGCGACTTCCAATGTTGTCGTTGACTCTGTCACCTTCAACGGTGCCAAGAAGTTCGAAGTCACGCTTGAAGGTGCAGATACTGCTACGCTCGTGGATACCTGGAATGGCAAGAAGGACGCTCTGACCGGTTCCTTCCAGGCCAAGAATACGGTTAACTTGTTCTCGGCTGACGGTGAGACGCTGACGACGGCCCTCAAGTCCAACTACATCTTCTTTGATCTGGACAAGGCTGAAGGCAAGGGCAATCAGGCCACCATCTCCATGAAGAAGAAGGATGGCGTTACGTTCGAACAGTTCGCGGGCACCGCCAACGAACAGAAGATCGCTGCTGCCATCGAAGCTTCCGGCAACAAGCTCACGGGTGAAATCCTGTCCGCCAAGACGGAAAATGAAATCCGTGACACGTACCGCGCACTTGACGATGACTTCTACGCCACGGCCCGCAATGCTCTCGTCGTGAACGCCACCGCCGTGTCCCGCACGGTCATGGATCAGGCCCGCGGCATGGGTGAAGGCCGCTCCGCCGAAGTTGACAACGGTCGCGCTCGCATCTGGGCTGCCGGCATCGGTCACTGGGGCGAAGCTGAAGGCACGAAGAGTACGATGGACGTTGACTTCCGCACCGGCTTCCTCGGTGCTGAAGCTCTTGTCCTCGACAACACCAAGTTCGGTGCCTTCTTCGGCTACGGTACGACGGACTACAAGTCCGGCCTCAATAAGATCGACGGTGAAGACAAGCACTTCGGCGTCTACGGTCTGACGGACATCGGCAACGTGACGATGACCTACGGCGTGGCTTACACCGACGAAGATCGTGACACGGTTCGCGTCATGAACACCAATGTCAACCAGCACAGCGAAAATGCCTCCGTCCTTCAGGGCTTCGTTGAAGGTGCGTACAACTTCGATCTGAGCGTTGCAAAGGTCTCCCCGTACGTCGGCTTCACCTGGGCCCGCGTCGAAACGGATGCCGTCACCGACCACATGGATACGAACAGCTACAAGACTGACGAAATCAAGGACGACATCCAGATCGCCACGCTCGGTGTCCGTACGTCTGTTCCGTTCGCCATGGGCAGCATGCCTGTCGCGCTAACGGCTGATCTCGGGTGGTCTCACTACTTCGGTGACACCGAAGGTCTCG
>NZ_KQ968575.1:0-629 GCF_001578585.1 Sutterella sp. KLE1602 | reverse complement strand
ACGGTGTTGATGTCGGCGCCGGACTCAAGGAGCCGCGTCGCAAAGGTTCGGCGCAGATCATGCGGCGTGAAGGACGAAACCGGAGATTCGTCCGCCCTGGCGCGCAGCAGCTGATGGATGGTGCCGGCCGTAATCGCCCAGTAGGGCCGGATGTTGTCGCCCTTCTTCATAAGCACCCTATCGGATGGTTTGCCGATAAAAAGGCCGAAAAAACGGCTCTCCCTTGAAGGAGAGCCGAAAACGAACCCAATGAGGATGGAATGTCGCTGATAAAGATGGACGTGTTGGCGGATGAAAGGACCCTTACTTGGCGATGGCGAGCGCCTTTTCAATGTCCGCGAACATCATGTCAGTGGCGCGCAGGCCGCCCTCTGCGAGGTACCAGGCGGACGAGGTAAGGTAGACGATGCGGCCGTTCTTTGCGGCATCGGTCCTCTCGACGAGCGGGTTGGCCATCACGTCCTGCGCGAGCCGGGCGCCCGGACGGGAGATGGCGGAGTCGCGGTCGCAGACGAAGATGAAGTCAGGATTGAGCTTGACGAGAAGCTCGAACGAGGACTCGCTGCCGTGGTCGGTGTTGGCGCCGTGGGCGATGTTTTTGAACGGATTCCCCGCGCATTCCCCATCCA
>NZ_KQ968574.1:0-4842 GCF_001578585.1 Sutterella sp. KLE1602 | reverse complement strand
GAAGTCGGATGTTCCCTCGCGGCAATTCTATGGACATCCAGAAAGACAACCGCATGTACATGCAGATCGCGCTTCTCACCTCCCAGAGAAGCTATGCCCGCCGCCTCAAGGTGGGCTGCGTGATCGTCAAGAACCACTCCATCATCTCGTTCGGCTGGAACGGTATGCCCACGGGCTACGACAACTGCTGCGAAATGGAGGTGGACGGCCGTCTCGTGACCCGTCCCGAAGTGCAGCACGCCGAGCTCAACGCCATCGCGAAGCTCGCGGAGAACGGCTACTCCAGCAAGGGCGCCGCCATCTTCATCACGCACAGTCCCTGCATCCACTGCGCGCTCCTCATCCAGAAGTGCGGCATCACCGACGTCTACTACCACACGCTCTACCGCAGCAGCGAGGGCCTTGAATTCCTCAAGCGCGCGGGCGTCAACGTCACGCACCTTGACGTCGAGCCGCCGTTCCCGATGTAGCCGTGCGACTGCAGGATCGAGGGCTGCGACTGCGGCGGCACGGGTTCCGTGCACTAGGATCCCGCATCCGGCCCGATCAGGTCGGATCACTTCTCCACTTTTTTCGCCTTTGGCTTGAGCGCGAGCGACCTTTCAGCCGCCGCGCGGCCCGCGTCGCGTCCCTGCACGAGGCAGGTGATGAGCGACATGCCGCCCGGACGCCCGCGTCCGAAGATCCCGCCCGTCGTCTCGCCCGCCGCCCAGAATCCCGGGATCGGCATGCCCCTGCGGTCCAGAAGCCGCGCCTCGGAACTCACCGCGAGGCCGCCCAGCGTCATGTGCACGTACACCGCCTCCCGTCCCCAGTAGTAGGGCGGCGAATCGATCGCCTGCGTGAAGATCCGCTTGCCGAACCTGCGGTCAAGGCCCTTGGCGGCGTCCTCGTTGTATTCGCTGATCGTGCGCCTGAGGGGGTTGACGGGCACGTCCATGGCCCTTGCCATCTCCTCGATCGTGTTCGAGCGGCGCACCGTGCCGTCGGCGAGCTTGAGGCCGAGCGTCCCGCCCTTTCTCGAGCGGCTGTCCGTGATCACCCAGCACGTGCGGCCGGGCTGCGCCAGAATGGCCTCGCTGATGTCGTAGATGGGCATCGCCTCGTTCATGAAGCGCTCGCCCGAGCTGTTGACATAGATGTCCCCGCCCACGTAGTCGAGAAGACGCCCGCCCGCGTAGGGCAGCAGGATGATGTTGCTCATCCCGACCGTGTGGCCGCCCACCATGGCGCCCAGGTCGAGCCCATCGCCCGTGGCACCGTCGAAATAAAGTCCCTGCGGATTGGCCGTGGTAGGCACGTCGACCGTGAGACGATCGTCATAGAGCAGGCGCCTGCCCACGTCGGCCGTGAAGCCACCCGTGGCGATCACGATGCCACCCGCGCGGAGCACCTCGTCCCTCACTTCGCCGCCGGGAAGCGTGCGCTTTACCACAACCCTGACGAGTCCGTCCTCCTCGGCCCTGCCGAGCCGCACGGCGCGCGTGTTGAGCGCCGTCGTCACGCCGAGCATTCTTGCGTTCTCGTGAAGCGCGATCACGAAGCGGCGGCCAGCGGCAAGACCGAGCGCCGTCACGCTTCGCGGATGCATGTCGCCCACGGCCTGATAGGCGGTGCGCGTCATGACGAGACCGAGCCCCTCGAGCCAGTCGACGGCCGCCTCGGACTCGGTCGCAATGCGGGTGATGTGCGGTCTCAGGACCGTGCCGCCCGCCTTGATCGCGTCCTGGATCCAGAGCTCCACGGAGTCCGTGAAGCCGATGGGCGCCTGACGCCTCGGACTCAGCACGGCGACGGAGCCCGCCGCATAGAGCGTGTGCCCGCCCACGAGCGGCCCCTTTTCAAGAAGTAGCACGCGCACGGCACCCGCCTCTCTGGCGGAGACCGCGGCCGTGAGGCCGGCCATGCCCGTGCCGATCACGATCACGTCCCAGTCCTGCTGCAGGTCCTCCCTGTGGCCGGCAAGCGCGTGCGCGGGGCAGAGCGCCGCTGCGGCGCCTGCCACCAGCAGCCTGCGCCTCAGGCGGTCGGGTCCTTCCTTGCTCTTGCTGCGGGCGAACGTCATGATCGGATCCTCAGTTCCTGCTCCTGCCCGCGCCCTTTTCGACGACGCCGATCGTCTCGAGCATCCAGTAGGCCTCAAGGGCGCTCTTGACGCCGAGCTTCGTGAAGGCGCTGCTGCGGTGCATCTTGACCGTGGGAAGCGAAATGAAGAGCTTCTCGCCGATGTCCTTGTTGCTCATGTCCATGGCGGCGAGCTTCACCACGTCCTGCTCGCGGGCGGTGAGCGAGTCGTAGAGCGCGCGGATCATCTCCTCGCTCCTCGTCTGCTCGTGGAGCGCGATCGAATGCTCGACCGCGCGTGAGACGACCTCGTTCAGCTTCTCGGGATCGACGGGCTTCTGCAGGAAGTCGAAGGCCCCGTGCTGCAGCGCATGCACGGCCATGTTCACGTCGCCGTGCCCCGTGAGAAAGATGATCGGCAGCGGCGCGCCGCGGGCGACGAGCGCCGTCTGCAGCTCAAGCCCCGTCATCTCGGGCATGCGCATGTCGAGAATGAGGCAGCCCGGCTGCGAGGGATCGTCGTCCTCAAGAAAGGTCTTCGCGCTGTTGTAGATCAGCACGAACCATCCCATCGCCTGAAGAAACATCTTCTGCGACATGCAGAAGGTTTCATCGTCGTCGACGATTCGCACGATCGGTATGACTTTGGCCATTGTTGTCCGTCTCCTTTGTTTTGTCCGGTCTTTTCGTTCAGTTCCTTCCCGCGTCGATCGCGCCCGCGGCCCTCGCGGCCGCCTCCTCGTCGAGCTCGTCGAAGAGCACGCTCACCACGACGCCGCCCGCGGGCTTCGCCACGAACTCGATCTTCGCCCCGTGGCTGTCGGCAATGCCGCGCACGATCGAGAGGCCGAGTCCGAGCCCGTCGGGCTTGACGCTCTCGAGCGAGTGCATGAGGCACGCCTTCTCAGCTTCGGTGAGCTTTCGCCCGTTGTCGGCCACCGTCAGCATCCACTGCCTGCGGCCGCACCCCTCGGGCGGAGTCTCGGTCCTGATCGCCGCGAGCGTCACGATGACGCGGCCCGTGGCGCGTCCGTGCTCGTCCGTCTGCTCGTGCACAGCCTCGGCCGCGTTCTTCACGAGGTTGAGAACGAGAAGCTCAAGCTCGAGTCCGTCGCCGAGCACCGTTGCGGGCTCGTTGGGCATCTGCACGAAGACGGGCACCGAGGCGAGCTTGCCGAGCTTGAAGGCACGAACGCCTCGGTCGACGGCACGCTTGAGGTCCGCCGGGACGTGGTTGGCCGTGCGGTTCTTCACGTAGCCTCTCACGCGGTCGACGATCCCCGCAATCTTGAGCGCCTCGGCGTCGATCCCCTCGACGGCCGTCCTCGCATTGGGATTCTGCGCGATGGCGTCCTTTAGAAGAATCTTCACCACGGCGGCGAAGTTGCGGATCGCGCCCACGGGCGACTTGATCTCGTGAGCGATCATGCCCGACATCTGCGCGGCGATGTTCTTGCGTTCAAGCGCGCCGAGCTGGTCGCGCACGACCGCGGCCTCGGCCTGCGACGCCTCAAGCGCCGAGAGCGCGTCGGAGAGCTCCAACGTGCGCTTCGCGACGAGTCCGCGCAGGCGGAATTCGTTCAGGATGAGCAGAAGCAGGACGAGAAGACCGACGTGGATCTCGGTCTGCCAGCGCTTGTAGACCGCCATGGGCGACATGTCGCGCAGGTGGCGGTAGGGCCCGATCTCAAGAAGCCTGTAGAGTTCGCGCAAGTCCGACGTTCCCACCATGGCCGACCACTCGTAGTTCGCGTCCCCGCCGTTCGTGAGGAGCGAGACCGTCATGCGGTTGACGAGGGGCTCGGGCGTCCAGGGGAAGGCCACGAGGCTGATGTCGGGATAGAGCGCCGTCGAGTGACGGCAGACGATGGCGTCCGACTTCTTCACGCCGATGGCCTTGAGGTCGGCGGCGTTGACGAGTCCACGCGAGTCGAGAAGCTCGAGCAGGCACGTGGGCAGCACGGCCGCGTCGGCGCTGCCGTGAAGCACGGCGGAAAGAACGCCGGGATAGGCGAAGCTAAGAAACGTGGTCCTGCCGAAGAACTTCTCCGGATCGTGCCCCGCGCGGGCGATCTCGCCCAGCAGCGCAAGCCAGCCCGTGAGGCTCGTCGGCGTGTCGGCAGCGATGTGCCTGCCCGCCAGATCCTCGAGCGTGTTGATGTCCGTCCTGTCGGCGCGGGTGACGACGAGCGAGCCCACCGCGTGCGCGGCGTCGGTCGCCGTCCACGGCTTGCGGGTCGCGATGCGGAAGGTCTGAACCCCCTGCTCCTCCATCAGATCGATCTGCTCGGTGGGCAGCATCAGGAAGTCGGGCTTCTGATGAAGCACCTCCTGGGCCGCATCAGGCGTGACGATGTCGCGCCATGAGATGCGGAAGTCCTTCTCGAGCGGATTCGAGAGCAGCACGAGGCCTTCCCTCAGGCTCGCCGTGTCGACGGCCGTGCTGATCGTGTCCATGATGCCGATCTTCACGTCGCCTTCGCCCGAGCCCGTCTGCGATGCGGACGAGACGGCCGCAACGCCGCCGTGGGAGGGCGCGGCCTGCACGGCCGCAGCGCCGAGCACTGCGGCGGCGAGAGCTGAAAGCTGGATTCGAAGGGACGGCATGGCGGAAAAGGCGGTCTGGTTCAGAGAATCTTAGCCTGCCCGCACGGCCTCGAGCAAGACGCTCGGGAAAGCGGGAATAAATTCGCGTTTTATTGAGGTATTACTTTGCCGCAGGAAAGTTCAGGGTAGTAAATTGTGTAAACAACTCTCGACTAAAGTCGAAAGCTTTAT
>NZ_KQ968573.1:0-13166 GCF_001578585.1 Sutterella sp. KLE1602 | reverse complement strand
AGCTGTCTGACGGTCAAAGTGAATCCTCTGTCTTAGACAGGGGAGCTTCAAATGTGCGCGCTCGGGAGGAGATCCATGAGAAGGGGCGGCCTGGACGGGACCGTCCATTCGGGCGCAGCATTCTGTATCATGAAGGCTCCGATCCCCCGGAACGGAACATTCAGGACCAACACACAAACGGAGACAACTCGTGGTTACGCTTCAGGAACTCCAGGCACGTCATTCGCCCGAAAAGCAGGCCCGCATCCGCGCCTTTGCGGAGGAGCTGCTCAAGACCTTCGAAGCCAATCATGCAACATACGTGAACGCCCGCAAGGCGCTTGAGGCCGCCGAGAAGGAGCGCCGCCGCCAGAAGGCGCTTGCACGCAAGCGCGCCAGAGCCGAGGCCGCCAAGCTCAGGGCCGCCAAGGCCAAAGCTGCGGAGAAGGCCGCGAAGGCCGAGGAAAAAACGAGGGAAAAGGCGAAGGCAAAGGCCGCTGAGGCGTCGAAGGAAAAGACGCAAGCCTGAACGCCAGCCCGAGAGGTCGGGCGGCGAAGGCAGACAAAAAGCAAACAGCCCCTGTGGGATTCCGCAGGGGCTGTTTGCTTTTAGAAGGTCGGAAAGTCGAACGGAGAGGTGATTTCGAGCGGGCGGCCCGTCATCGGGTGCGTGATCCTGAGTGATGCGGCGTGCAGGCAGAGCCTGTGCTCGCGGGTTTCCTCAAGGAGGCCGCGGGTGCCGTAGAAGGGGTCGCCGTCGATGGGAAGGCCGAGTCCTTCGGGGTGTGCGCAGTGCACACGCAGCTGATGGGTTCTGCCCGTGCGCGGGTGCAGGGACACGAGGCTCTTGAGGCCTTCGGGGGTGTCCTCGACGCCGATCACCTCGTAGTCGGTGAGGGCCTCGCGGCCGCCTTCGGAGACGGGCAGCACGCACTGCTTCGGGCGCTCGAACCAGTGAAGCGCGATCGGGAGTGCGATCGAGCCCTGCTGGCGCTCCTCGCCCTCGAGCAGGCCCTCGAGGCGCGCGATGTAGGTCTTCTGTGCGGTGCGGTCGGCGAAGGCGAGGTTGAGGGGCCTCAGGGCCTCCTTCGTCTTGGCGAAGGCGAGCACGCCCGAGGTGCCCATGTCGAGGCGGTGCACGACGAAGAGTTCGCCGCGGGTGCGCTCGAGGATCTCCCTTGCGCTCGTCGTCTCGCTGCCGCCGGGCACCGAGGCGAGCCTCGCGGGCTTGTCGACCACGACCATGAAGTCGTCCTCGTAGAGGACTTCCGGCTCGGCCGTCCCGGCGGGATCCTGCTGGGGACGCGGGGGCTCGTGGGGAATGCCCTCGAGGAGCTTCGAGAGCAGGAACCTTGCGCCCGACTTCGGGGCGCAGAAGGTGCCGTCGTGGCGGATGTCCCAGCCCGGAGACGGGCCCCGCCACCAGCTCGTGAGCGCGATGAGCCGGCTCGAATCCCTGCGGGCGGGGTCGGCATTGCGGCGCATCAGAAGGCGCACGCACGGATCGTCGAGTCCGTCGGTGAGAAAGCCGCGCCAGACGGCGCGCCTTGCGCGCTGCTCGCGTCCGCCGTGGTCGTCGTCGCGGTCGGGAAACGGCGCGAAGACCTCGGCGAGCACCTCCCTGAAGGTCGTCCCGCGGCCCTTGCCGTCGACGAGGAGCGCCTCGCGCACGTCCTCGTCCTCGACGCGGGGCTGTACGAGCGCGGCGGTCGCGTCCTGCCAACGGGTCATGAGCTCGGCCCGCACGGGCTCGAGCAGGGCTTCGGCCCGCACGATGCCGTCATGTTCGACGAGCATCAGGCCCACGCGTCCCGTGAATCCCGCGGGGACGAAGCCCGCAGCCTCGATGCGCCGGCGGGCCTCGAGAACGCAGGGGGCGGGGGCCGTGGTCCAGGGATCGGGAAGCAGGGCGGGGCGTCCGAGGACGAAGGGAAACTCGATGACGAAGGGCACTGAGGAAAGCGGCATGGGCGGACGGCGTCTGGAGGACGTAAAGTCGGACGGAAATGCAGGCATTTTAGACCAGCGGCATCTGATCGGGACTTTCCCGAAGCCCGTGCGGAAGAAACGGGCGGCGGGCATAGAATTTGGCGGCAAAGCCGCGCGCCCGCCGGAAAGGATTCGTGCGAGCGTGCGGACTATCCCTTTCTATTCAAACATGAGGATGGACATCATGACCGAACTGCCTCCGCTTCTTCCCGAGTACCTCGAGCCCGTCAGGGCGCTCTTTGAAAAGCCGCGCGTCAAGCAGGCGATGAAGCTCCTCGACGATGGCGCCGAGGCCGCGATGGTCATGCAGTGCGAGCTCTGCGAGATTCCTGCGCCGACTTTTCATGAAGAGGTCCGCGCCGCCGAGATCGTGCGCCGCATGAAGGCGCTTGGCCTCAAGGACGTGCACGTTGACGAGATCGGCAACGTGATCGGCCGTCGTCCCGGCAGGGGCGACGGTCCGGTGCTCGCCATCGGCGCGCACATGGACACGGTGTTCCCCGAAGGCACGCCGATCAAGGTCCGCCGCGAAGGCGACCGCTATTGGGCGCCCGGCATCGCCGACAACTGCTGCGGCCTGCGCTGCCTTCTTGAGACGATCCGCGCCTTCGAGGAGACGGGCGTCGAGACCGAAGGCGACATCTGGTTCGTCGGCACCGTGGGTGAGGAGGGCAACGGCGACATCCGCGGCTCCAAGCACCTTTTCAACGGCACGAACCATATCGACGGCTTCCTCGCCGTGGACAACGCCGACATGGGTCGTCTGCTTTACGCCGCCATCGGCAGCCATCGCTACCGCTTCACGATCACGGGTCCGGGCGGCCATTCCTGGACGAACTTCTCGGAATGCCCGAGCGCGGTCCACGCCATGTGCCTTGCGGGCGCGAAGGTCGCGCACGTGAAGGTGCCCGAAGGCCCGAGGACTACGTTCACGATCGGCACGATCAAGGGCGGCACGAGCGTCAACACGATCGCCGCCTCCTGCCAGGTCGACGTCGACATGCGCTCGCTCGACGACGGCAATCTTGCCGCGCTCGAAGCCATGATCTTCAAGTGCTTCGAGGAAGGCGTGGCCGAGGAGAACGCCATCTGGGGCGTCACGGATCCCGCGAAGCAGGTCAGGCTCGAAGTGATCATGATCGGCGACCGTCCGGGCGGCCAGCGTCCGCACGACTGCCCCGTCCTCCAGACGAGCCGCGCCGCCATGGACTGCCTCGGCCTCGAGCTCAAGCGCTACACCTGCTCCTCGACCGACGCCAACAAGCCCGTGAGCCTCGGCATCCCCGCCACCTGCCTCTCGGGCGGCGGCGCGATGTACCGGACCCACACCGTCGACGAGTACTACGACGCCATCCACATCGAGGAAGGCCCCAAGATGGTCTTCCTCACGGCCTGCGCACTCGCGGGCGCCGAGGGCATGAAGGCGCTTCTCCCGAAGCTCCCTGCCGCCTGAGCCTGAATCCGATTCCGTCTTCCTTATCGAAGACGACTGAAGGGGCCGCCCGCGAACGTCCGCAGGCGGCCCCTTTTCACGAAGTTTCGGGAGAGCGGGCGTCAGCTGCGGCGAAGTCCCTCTCGGAACGAGCGGAAACCCGCTTTCGCCACCTTCCGGGGTTCCCGACAACTTCGTAGCGGTAAGCGCAATCCCGCCCCACGCGCATCTGCAGGACCTGCATGAACCGACGATGCACGATCCTGCTCGACTCTTGAGCACGCAGTTTTGTATTACGCTAAGTAGAAATACTGAATTTTATAATTAAGATTTTTTACGTACGATAGTGAAAGTGCCGTATGGTGAGATCTCATCTGGTCATCCATTCCCGATGGGGGCTGAAGGGGTGATATTCGTGACGGCCGTTTGAGTTGTTGCGTGGCACATATTCCGAAATGGGTAGGACGGGTGAGGTTTCGGGCGAATTTAGGGTTTTGTGCGGGCCGCTCAAGGGAGCGCACGGATGTGACAATTGAATTTCGCACGGCGCGAAGGGGAGTGAGAATTGTTTTGTTCTCGTGTGCGGGCTGGGAGAGATTCGCGACGACGCGCTCGGGCGTCCGGTCGTGCGCCGTGCCAATGAAAAGAAAGAAATTTAGCGAGGGCAGCTTTTGCGCATGCTTCGAATTGCGGAAAACGCAATTCACGGTCTCGTCGCGGCGGATTCGCGAGTGAACGGGGGGCAAACGGGCGGGCGGATTCCCTGTATGCTTCTCTTGTCGCTTGTGCTTCCCGCCTACTTGCTTGCGGGGTTGCCGGCGTCCGTTCGGGAACGGATTTTGTGGGTCCGCCCCGAATTCAGCAAGATCTGCCGGTCGGTCGGTGGATTTGATTTTCAGCCCTGCTCCATGCGGTTGCAGGGCTTTTTTTGTCTCGGCGAGAGGCGTCGTGTTCTGGATTCTTATGCGAGCCTTAAGATTCGTACAAGGTTCGCGGATAGAATCGGATCATCCACGCGCAGTCCGAGGCGTCGTTCGATTCGCCTGCGGCGCATGCGGCAACCACAGCGCACAAGTACAGAACAAAAACGACAGCCATTCACGAAGAGGGCACGCCTCGAAACTCCCGTGCCTTTCTGATCGTCTTCCTGGCGTTTCTCTCCGCCTTTGGTCCGTTCGTGACCGACTTCTATCTTCCGACGCTTCCTGATCAGACGGTCGACTTCGGCGCGCCCGCCTCGATGGTGCAACTCGGTCTTTCCGCCACGATGTGGGGGCTTGCCGCCGGGCAGCTCTGGATCGATCCGCTTTCCGACACCCGCGGGCGCAGGATTCCGCTCGCGGCGAGCCTCACGGTCTTTTCGCTCGCGACGGCGGGTGCGGTTTTTGCGCCCGACATCGAGACCTTCATCGCGATGCGCTTTCTCGAGGGGCTCGGCGCCTCGGGTGCGGTCGTGATGTCTCGCTCGATTGCGGCCGACCTGCATGCGGGCAGGGAGCTTGCGACCCTGATGGCCGTCGTGGGCGCCATCCAGGGCATTGCGCCCGTCACCGCACCCATGATCGGCGCCCTGATCGCCGAGGCGGCGGGCTGGCGCGAGATCTTCATGCTGCTGCTCGCGATCGGCGTCTCGCTCACTGCACTCAGACGGTGAATGCCGCGGACGGGACTGCCCGATTTCGTGCGGGGCGCTTCGACTTGTGGCATTCTTTTAGGTTTCCGTACGCAAGTTTCGAGCCCGCCCATGATCAAGAGCCGCTTCACGCTGACGCTTCTCGGCGCCTGCGCCGTTCTCGCCGCCGCCTGGCCCTTCCGCTACCAACTCTATCTGCATCTGCCGTCAGAACCCGTCCATAGGCTTGTGGTGAAGGACGGCCTCTACTGGCTGAAGGGGAAGGTGTACAGCGGCCGCATCACCGAGACGGACGTCCTCAAGGGAGGAGGCCTCATCACGATCACGCCCGTGATCGACGGCGTCAGGGAGGGAAGGTCCGTCACGTTCGACGACGGCGAGCCCGTGGCCACGGCCGAATGGGTCGCCGGCAAGCTCGAGGGCCCCGCCGTCAGGACCTCACGCAGGACGGGACGCGTTCTCGAGGAAGCCTTCTACAAGGACGGGCGTCTTGACGGCGAACGCAGGCTTTACGGCGATGACGGCACCCTGCTCAGAAGTGAAACCCATGCGCGCGGCGTGCTCGACGGGATGGTGAGGGAGTTCGCGCCCGACGGCACGAAGCGTCTTGAGGCCGAATACAGGTCGGGGAAGCTCGAGGGAAGAACCCGCCGCTTCAATGAAAAGGGCGTGCTTGTCGAGGAGACGACTTATCTTGCGGGCGTGCGCCAGGGCCCGTTTGCGCTCTTTTTCGAGGAGACGGGCGAGCCCGCCGTGTTCGGGAACTACATGAACGATTCCTTTGAAGGGCGCGTGACGACCGTGAGGCCCGACGGCACCCGCGAGATCCGCTCCTACGTGAGGGGTGTTGAGAAGGGACCCGTCGAAATCTACGCGAGGGACGGGAAGAGGATCGACCCGGAGGCGGTGCAGGAGCCTGCCGCCGATGCGCCCGTCGAAGTCCAGGAGGCCGAAGAACACCTGCAGGAGAGGGAGGAGCCTTGAGACGGCGCTCTTCATGGGCACAGGCTGTTACATCCGGACATGAGTCGGACAGTCGCTTTTCCTATAATTTTCAGAATGCCTTCAATCGGAAAACATTCCTGAGAACACCCCGCTCATGAAAAGCGCATCCGTCTTATCCGTCCTCGCGGCCGGCACGATTGCCGCGATTTCCACTTCGGTCTGTGCAGGCTCGAACGGCACCGATGCCGTCATGCGCAGCCTCGACCAGGTCAACCGCATCTACACGCCCGAAAAGACGACGCACACGGAGCTTCTCCTGCGTCTCAACGACCTGGGCTGCCACTACCGCGTGAACAACCGCATGAAGGCGGACCCCGAGGACGTCATGAAGCACACCTTCGGGTGGTTCTACAGGCTTCTGCCCGACGAGCGCGGCATCGCCAACTGCTTCCCCGTCACGGTCTTCTTCCAGAACAGGGAGGACGGTCGCGACGTGATCGAGATCGACGGCGGCTCGGGCGGCGACCGCAAGGCGCTCATCAACGCGCTCAAGCGCCGCTGGGGCGAGCCTCTCACGACGAAGGGCCGCAGGCAGAACGCCCACTACTGGGTCTTCAACGCAGGCGACCGAACCATCGTCCTCAAGGAGATGGGCATCCTGCGCAACTACGAGATCGAGATCCTGCCCGTCTCCTACTATGACGCCGTCAAGCGCCGCATCGAGGAGGAGCAGGCGAAGGCCGAGGCCGCGAAGCAGGCTGAGCTGGCCGCCGCCCAACTTGCCGCCTCGAACCTCAAGGTCGCCGAGAAGGAGGCCCGCGAGCGCGAGGAGCGCATCGCACGCGCCCGTGAGACCGCCCGCACCCATGCCGGACGGCTCTTTGGCATTCTGACGCCGGGTGAAACCGACTTTCTCGTCGCTCAGGCCGAGGCCGAGGCCGCAGGCTGCAGGATCGAGCGCGACGGTTCGCTCGTGAAGACGGGCGAGGTACGCGGCGAGCCGTGCTTCATTCTGCCAGGCCATCCCGCACTTTCCGTCGAGCAGTTCAAGGGCGGACTCGGCTTCATGGTCCGCTACGGCGCGGACGGCAACGGCGTCGACGCCATGCGCATGAAGCTTTCGGCCCTCGGCCCCGTGTCGAGCTACGAAAACCGCGGCTCCATCAACCACTACTGGCAGGACGCGGGCATGACCGTCGTTGAGACGGGCCACGAGCGCCACGGCTCTCCCGTGAGCTTCCTCTTCATCTCCAAGGCCACCTTCGAGAAGGAGCTCGAGCGCATCCTGCAGGAAAAGGCCGAGGCCGAAGCCGAACACAGGCGCGAGAACGAAACGCTGCAGAAGATGTTCTGACGTGCTCCGGCGCCTTTCGCAGTTTTCGAAACGGTCCTCCCGAACTTGGGCAGGACCGTTTGGTTGGGTCAAATGAGGATTTTTCTCGTCGCCTCCTCGACCTCCTCGTCCTCGCGCTTGTCGTAGCGCTGGGTGGTGAGGACGGAGGCGTGGCCCATGGCCTTTCGCACGAGGTTGATGTCGGTGCCTGCGCCGAGAAGCCTCGTCGCGAAGGTTCGTCTGAGGTCGTGAGGTGAGAAGTCCTCGACGCCCGACTGGCTGGAGCGGGTCTTGAGGATCTGGTAGACGGCGGAGGAGGTGATGGAGTGGCCCGTCGAGATCCTGCCGTAGCGGCGCACCGCCAGGAAGACGTTGGGACAGGGATCGCCCGCCCTGGCCTCGAGCCAGACGGCGAGGCGCTCCCATACGGCGTCGGCCACCGCGACGCGGCGCTCCTTGTTGCCCTTGCCGCGGACCGTGATCGTGTGGCGCACGTGGTCGACCTGCTCAAGAAGGAGAGAGGCGATTTCGGATCGGCGAAGCCCGCAGCCGAGCGCGAGCGCGATGATGGCGGCGTCGCGCTTCGAGCGGATGTCGCCGTCGGCCTCGGTGGTCTTGAGAAGACGTCCCGACTCGGCGGGCTGGAGGGCGCGGCCCTTCGGTACGCGGCCGCCGCGCACGGACTTCACCTCCTTGATGGCTGCATAGGTCTGCAGCGGCATGAGGTTCTTGAGCCAGCACTGCTTGCAGGTCATCTTGATGACGGAGAGCTGCAGGTTGATGGTTGCGGGCGAGAGGCCCGAGCGCACGCGCGTCTCCCGGAAGGCAAGTACATGGTCGTAGGTCAGCATCTGCCACTCCATGGCGTGAAGGTCGGCGGCGCCGAAGAAGCGCGAGATCTGGTTGAGAAGCTGGATGACGCGCTTCTTCGACTGACCGTCGCCGAGCGTCATGACGTAGGCCTCGGCGGGATTGAAGAAGTCGCGGCGGCTCGGCATGACGACGGGCGCGGGAAGAGAGGAGTCCCTGAAGCAGAAGGCGCTGTCAAGGACGCAGCAGGAGTAGTCCCTGACGGGACGATGACGGACGATGGATGAAGCCACCATGATGAGCGGACGAAAAACAATGGACACGAACGATGGGCGAACCCTGAAAAAGGCGTGGTTCCGCAAGCTTGTGCGCGGAATTCACGCGTTGTCGCAAAAACTATAAACGTTTTTCAGGAAACACTCGTCCCCGCGTTTTGAGGCTGGATCGGTGACGGGTGAACGTGAGGAACATCGGTTTGGCTGAGGCAGGCTATGATTCAGGATACCCTGATCACCACGTCGCCTCTTCAAAAGAAGGATTCCCGTCATGCCCGCTCTTGAGTCCCGATCTGCCGTCCTTGAGTCCTGTCGCTGGGACGAGCTCGAGCCGCTCGGCTTTGCGCCCGCCGAGAGCGTGGCGGCGATCACCTGCGTCGAGCTCCGAGTGCCCTGTGGGTCTCCGTCTCCGATCGGGGAGGGCTCGGTGGGGAAGGTTGACCTCAACCGCATGCTCGTGAAGAATCCGCTCGCCACCTTTCTCGTGAGGTGCACGGGCACGGCCATGACGGCCGCGGGGATCGAGTTCGGGGACGTGTGCATCGTCGACCGTTCGCTTGACGCCAGGTCGGGCGACATCGTGCTCGCCTACATCAACGCCCGCTTCACGATGCGCCGCTATGAGGAATACGGAGAAGACGGACGCCGCCTAGTGCCCGTCGCGAAGGAAGGCGTTCATCCCGTCACCGAGATCACCGACAAGGACGACTTCAACATCGAGGGCGTCGTGACGGGGCTCTGCCGGAAGCTCTGACTGAGTGCACGGCCGTGAAAACCCTCGTGTGTCGGCGTGACGACACTCAGACGGCCTTGTCTCCTGCAGACTGAACGAAGAAGAGACCCGCGGACCGGGCGGGTCACGACCATGAACAGGAGATAGGAATGCACAAGTTTCTTCGCACGATGACGGCAGCGGCCGTCGCAGCCGCCATGGCGCCTGCCTTTGCCGCTGACGCAACTTACAATGTCGACGTTGTCGTCGTGGGCGCAGGCGCAGCGGGCACCGCCGCAGGCTGGGCCGCTGCCGAAAAGGGCCTCAAGGTCGTCACGCTCGAAAAGCAGGCGATGGTCGGCGGCACTGGCAAGTTCTCCGAAGGCATCTTCGCCGTCGAGAGCTCCATGCAGCGCAACTGGAACTACGGACTCACAAAGGACGAGGCCTTCCAGAAGATCATGAACTACGGTCATTGGCGCGGAAACGCCAAGATGGTGCGCGCCTTCGTCGACAAGTCGGGCGAGACCATTGACTGGATGCAGGCCAACGGCGTGAAGTTCGAGAAGCTCTTCTCCAACTATCCCAACGGCCTCTACACCTGGCACATCTATGAGGGCCGAGGTGCCGGCTGGATCAATCTCTTCCAGCAGAAGTACAAGGATGCGGGCCAGACGCTGCTGCTCAACACCTGGGGCAAGGAGCTCATCCAGGACAAGAACGGCACAGTGAAGGGCGTCGTCGCGACGAACAAGAACGGCGACAAGATCACCGTCAATGCGAAAGCAACGATCATCGCCACGGGCGGCTTCTTCGACAACAAGGAAATGCGCGAGAAGTACCTGCGCTTCCCTGATGCCGACGGCCTCGCCCAGAAGGGCAAGACCGGCGACGGCATCCAGATGGCCTGGTCCGCCGGCGGCGGTAAGGAAGGCTGCGAGGTTCAGGCCTCCTATCGCCCGGGTCCCCGCGGGATCGGCACGACGAACCACGTCTCCGCAACCGCCAAGCAGCCGCACCTGTGGCTCACGCCCAGGGGCGAGCGCTTCTGCGACGAGAAGATCATGCTTGAGTGGCCGTTTGCGGGCAATGCTCTCGAACGCATCGGCGGCACGATGTACGTCGTGTACGATCAGGCCACGCTCGACCACATGGAAAAGGACAAGGGCATTGATCTCGGTGTCGGTGTGATGGTTCCCGTCGGCACGAAGCTCACGAACTTCGAGAAGGAATGGGCTGATGCGGTCAAGGGCGGCTGGGCCTTCAAGGCCGACACGCTCGAGGGCCTTGCCAAGGCCACCGGCATGGATCTCAAGAAGCTCGTGAAGACCGTCGAGGCCTACAACGGCTTCTGCGCCGTGCGTCATGACGCCGAATTTGCAAAGGATCCGGCCTACCTGCGCGAAGTGAAGACGGGTCCCTTCTACGCAATCAAGTCGGTCGCTTCGTCGCTCGGCACGCTCGGAGGCATCAAGGCCAATGAACGCTTTGAAGTCGTGACGCAGGACGAAACGCCGATCCGCGGGCTCTATGCCGCAGGCAATGACGTGGGCGGCATGTACGGCGACTCCTACGACCTGCTGATGGCGGGCTCAACCGTCGGTTTCGCGGTCAACTCGGCCCGCATTGCGGTCGAATCGGCCGAAGCCTACATCAATGAGACGAAGTAAGGTCAGGACAGGCCTTCTGATGAAGGCTTCATGACATGAGGGGCGGCGGTCTTCGGACCACCGCCCCTTTCTGGTTGTGACAAATGGTGCGTCAGCCCATGTGCCAGTCCGGCAGGCAGCCGCCGCGATGCTCGATCCAGTCGTAGATGTCGTCGAAGAGCGTGGGAAGAACCTCGAGATGGCGACCGACGCGGCGGGCAAGTCCCGCACGGCGCCAGTCTCCGATTGTCTGTGCGACCGTCTGGCGCGTGAGGTTGACGGTCTGCCCGATGACCTCTGCGGGCAGGTCATAGGGAATCCGCATCCAGTCGGAGCCGATTCCGGCATGCTCATGAAGGAGCACGGCCTTGAGGAGGATCTTGACGCGCTGCTCGGGCGGGAGCGTGAAGTTCGCGATCATGCCTTCGAGCGTTGCCTCCTGCTTGCCGACGGCGTGATGGTACTTTTCGACGGCGAGCCCGGGATTCGTGAAGACGTGCCTTTCATAGAAGTCGGGTGCCGTGCACCAGACCTTGGAGGCCTGGACGGCCCGCGTCTCGACGTTGCAGCGGCGGCCGACGCTCGAGGTCATGTCGCAGAGCGTGGTGCCGGGAAGAAGGAGCGACATGATCGTCGAGTGCCCCGTCGTTGCTCCCGCCACGAAGTAGGCGCAGATGCCTTCTTCAAGCAGAAAGAGCCTGTTCGCATCGCCGCCGCGCTTGAGAACCTCGCCTGCCGCCACATCGCGAAGCGTCCCATGCTCGCGGATGAGGTCCGCAATGCGCGCAGGTTCTCTCGGGCAGACGTAGGGAAGGGCAAAGAAGATCTGTCTCATGGGCGGTCGTTGTCGGGGTGGATGGTCCTGAAGAAAGTATACCGAGGGCAGGAACATCAAAGGAAAGCCCGGGAGTCCTGAGTGAGTAACGACAAAAGAAAAAAGGAGCGCCGCAGGGAGAGGTCCCGTGCGGCGCATGCTTTTCTGTTCGGATGCGGTTTCGCTCAGTTGAAGAACCGCTCGACCGGTACAGTCTCACCCGCCCTGAGGCTTCTGGGCTTCACCCTCACTGTCCCCGCCTCGACGGCGAAGAGTCTTGTGCGGCAGCTTCCCTTTCGGACGGGCGTGGCGACGAGGCGCCCCTCCTCATTCCGGTCGAGCGTCACGCAGAGGTCGCCCTCGGCGTCGATGTCGGCGTCGCACGCAAGCGTTGCATCGACCACTTCCCTGCGGGGGAGCGTGAGGCCGAAGTCCTCCTCGAGCATGGGGAGGAGCACGCGCTGGATGATCATGACGGCTCCGAGAGGATTGCCGGGAAGTCCCACGAGCGGCGTGCCGCCCAGGTCGGCAAGCACGAAGGGCGGGGCGCCCTTCACGTCGCCCGTGCCCTCGATGACCGTGCCGCCCGCAGCTGCAATCGCCCTGCGGGTGAGGTCGTGGGTGCCGCGGCCCGTGCCGCCGATGCTCACGATGAGGTCGATCCCGTCACGTCTTTCGAGCGCGCGGGCGATCTCGTCCGCGTCGTCGGGGAGGCGGACGATGCGGCTCCGTTCGATCCCTGCGGCGTCGAGAAGCGCCTGCAGATACACCGCATTGCTCGCGCGGCGGCAGGCGACGGGATTCTTCGGGCCCATGGTGATCTCGCTCCCCGTCGCGAGGATCAGGATTCTCGGCGTGCGCGATACCTGCACCTCCTCGATGCACGCTTCGCTCAAAAGCGCCGTCTCGCGAACGCCGAGCCTCGTTCCCTTCCTAAGGATCACCTCGCCTCGCCTTCTGTCAGCGCCGCGTCGGAGAACGTGTCGCTCTGAGGCGACGGCCTGCCGGGCGGCCGCACGATCGTCGGGACTCGCGGCGGCGATAACGGCATCACATCCAATGGGTATCATTCCGCCCGTATTGATCCATCGCGCGCGTCCTCTTTTCAGGGGTTCAGGGAGGGTGCCGTTTAAAAGCGACACTTCGTCGATATCTCGATGATCGTCACGGGATGAAACCGCCCAGCCGTCGCGCATGGCAAGGTCGTATGGCGGTATGTCCGACGCCGCGACGACGTCGACGGCGAGCGTTGCGCCCCGCGCCCATTCAAGGGGACGGGTTGCCGATTGAAAACGCCCGTAGCAGAGTCGTTTTCGCTCGAAGGGCTTCAGGATGAAGAATTCCGACATGGTGTGGTCCGGGGGCTTGACCGTGTGTTGTGCTGAGAATCCGAAGGCCTGAGACCCTCGGGGGCATCCTAATTATGTATATGAGCAGCCAAAGGGATGTGTAAGGATTACTACTTTCGGATGACTCGTGTCAAAAGGTCGGTTTGTTGACTATTGAATACAGGCTTAAGAGCCGCATAATTCCCACCGTCAGAAGCACCAACGAGCCCCCCAAAAAAAGGTTCATCTCGGAAGTCCGTGGAACGC
>NZ_KQ968572.1:0-5047 GCF_001578585.1 Sutterella sp. KLE1602 | reverse complement strand
AAGTCGGATGTTCCCTCGCGGCAATTCTATGGAGGTGCCTATGCCTTGGAGAAAGCGGGTTGTCTTCGGCGGCGCATGCCTTGCGGGCCTGCTGGCCGTGGGCTACGCGGGCTATGTCGGCTGGCAGCAGTCGGTGGTTGATCAGATGCTCTTTGACCTGAAGGCGGCGGGCAGTCCCGTGCCCGGCGTGGGCATCGAGGTGACCGAGATCGAAAGGACCTTCGGCTCGAGAAGGCTCGAGGTGGTCTTCCATGTGCAGGGCCTGCCCGAGATGCCTCTCAGGGGCGAATGCGTCTGGCGTCTGGGCATGGCGCCGAGCCTCGTCGTGCGGCACTTCAGGACGACGCCCGAGCTGCAGGCCTTCGTCGACAAGGCCTCGCCGCAGGTGACGATGGACTTCGGGCTTCCGTTCATGCCGACGAACCTGCGCGTGCACTGGCTCGACGCCGAGGTCGACGGTCGCACCACGGCCTCGGGCGAGGCGCTCACGACCTTCAGGATCGTGAAGGCCGAACCCGTCGAGAAGGATGGCAGGCTCGTTCCGTATGCGCCCGCGAGCGGCGTGCCCTACCACGTGCTCCCGGTCGAAGGCGACTGGGGATTCTCCGCCTTCGTCTTCCGCCTCAACTGGGCGGGCGAGCGTCTGGTCTACAGGTTCCTACCCGACGAGACCGAAGAGCCCGTGATCCTCACGGCTGAAAGCGACGGCGCGGGATTCTCCGGGTTCGAGAAGGTCGACGCGAAGGACGACGTGAAGTTCGGCAGGAGCGCCTCGCGCCTGTCGGCGAGGAAGGTGAATGCGGGCTGGCGGTTCGACTTCTCGCATGACGGTTCGCTTGAGAAGGCTCCCGCGGCTGCAGGTCCGCTTTCCGCACTCAGATACTGGCACTTCCAGGGCTCCGTCACGGCGCCCGAGGACGTGTGGCTGCCCGAGGCGGCGGGCAGGCTTCTGGTGGGCGCCGACGTCTGCAGCGTGCCGGGCATCTGCCGCCCGGGCGCGCCGCAGGGGCTCGAGCCTCTCATGCAGGCCGCTCAGGACGGCAGGCTCGGCCTGAAGATGCAGAACGTGGAGCTTGACTTCCCGAGGCTTGAAGTGCGCGCCATGGGCGCGATGGGCGTGAGGAAGGATGTGAAGACGTTCGCCGACTTCGATGTCGGCGTCCAGATTCATCCGCTTGACGACGAACTCATGAAGACCCGTCCCGACGTCGTCGCCGTGCACGACTTCGTGAAGGACCTCGTCGACTCGAAGGCGCTCGCCTGCCGCGTGAAGGACGAGTGCCGCGCCCGCGTGACGGTCGAACCCGACGAAAGGGGCTTCGGCATCATCAGGTCGAACGGCGTCGACGTGACGGAGAAGGTCATGAAGTTCATTTTTGCCGAACCCGCCGGGACGGGCGAAGCGGGCTGACGTCCACATTGATCCGTTCTGCCTGGCCGATCGGGAACGGCCCGTCTTCCGTCGCGAAGGCGGGCCTTTTGGGCGGAGCATCGGACGTATGATTGAGTACGTCTTTCCAAAAAAAGGAGCACAGCACAATGGTGAGCAGGATCGAAGTGCGCGGCGCGCGCGTGCACAATCTCAGGAACGTCGACGTCGACATCCCGCTCAATAAAATCG
Organism: Sutterella sp. KLE1602; assembly: GCF_001578585.1. Lineage (NCBI taxonomy): Bacteria > Pseudomonadati > Pseudomonadota > Betaproteobacteria > Burkholderiales > Sutterellaceae > Sutterella > Sutterella sp. KLE1602. The sequence goes on along the minus strand of NZ_KQ968572.1, from coordinate 3,426 downwards.
TCGGCGTGGCGGGCGTCTCCGGGTCCGGCAAATCATCGCTCGCGCTCGGCGTCCTCTACACCGAGGGCTCGCGGCGCTACCTTGAGGCGCTCTCGACCTATACGCGCCGGCGGCTTACGCAGGCGCCGCGGGCCGATGTCGACGAGGTGCTCCATGTTCCCGCAGCGCTTGCGCTCCATCAGAGACCGGGCGTGCCCGGCATCCGGAGTACCTTCGGAACGGGGACCGAGCTGCTCAACACGATTCGCCTCATGTTTTCGCGCCTTGCGTTTCACAGGTGTCCGAACGGCCACATGGTCGGGCCCACGATCGACGTCGCGGCCGAAAAGGCGCTCGTCTGTCCGGTCTGCGGGGCGAAGTTCTTTGCGCCGGGTGCGGAGGATCTGGCCTTCAACAGCGGCGGCGCCTGCAGGACTTGCGACGGCACGGGCATGGTGAGGTCGGTCGACAGGGCAACGCTCGTTCCCGACGAGACGCTTTCGATCGAAGAAGGCGCCGTGATGCCCTGGCGCACATTGATGTGGTCGCTCATGACCGACGTCTGTCGATCGATGGGCGTGAGGACGAACGTGCCCTTCAGAGAGCTGACGCCCGAGGAGAAGGCGATCGTCTACGACGGCCCGATGGTGAAGAAGCACATCTTCTATCATCCGAAGGGTTCGAACGATGCGGCGGAGCTTGATTTCACGTACTTCTCGGCCGTAAAGACGGTCGAGAACGCGCTCGCCAAGGTGAAGGACGAGTCGGGCATGAAGCGCGTCGAGCGTTTCCTGAGACTTGATGTATGCCCTGACTGCAGGGGCTCAAGGTTCTCGGAGGCCGCGCGGGCGCCGAAGATTATGGGCGTCTCAATCGACGAAGTCTCCCGCATGCCGCTCGTCGACCTGTGCGCTTGGGTCGACCGCGTGCCCGCGTCGCTCCCGCCCGAGATGCGGCCGATGGCGGAGAGTCTCTGCGAGGCGTTCGGACACACGGCCGCGAGGCTTCTGGATCTCGGGCTCGGATACCTGTCGCTTGATCGTGCGGCCTCGACGCTCTCGACGGGCGAGCGGCAGCGCATGCAGCTCGCGAGGGCCGTGCGCAACCGCACGACGGGCGTGCTCTACGTGCTGGACGAACCTTCGATCGGGCTCCATCCCGCCAACGTCGAGGGGCTCAAGGCCGTGATGCACGACCTGGTGGCGGACGGCAACACGGTCCTTCTCGTCGATCATGACGTCGACATTCTGAGAGAGGCCGACCGGATCATCGAGATGGGCCCGAAGGCGGGCCGCGAGGGCGGTCGCGTCATTGCCGAAGGAAGCGTCGGAGAGATCGAGGCGAATTCCGATTCGATGATCGGGCCCTATCTGTCGGGGAGACCCGCGGTCGTGAGGACGAAGACGCCGCGAGACAGTCTTTTCGAGCATGGCGAAATCCTGCTTGAGACGAAGGCGGTCCATACGGTCAAACCTCTGAGCGTGAGGATTCCGAAGGGGAGACTCACGGTGGTGACGGGCGTGTCGGGTTCGGGCAAGACGACGCTCGTGCTCGAGAGCCTGCTCCCGGCGCTCAGGGCCGCGATCGACGGGACGGCACTGCCCGCGCACGTCGGCTCGATCTCGGCTCAGGGCATCCGTCAGGCGAAGCTCATCGATGCGACGCCCATCGGCGTGAACGTCCGGTCGACGGTTGCAACCTATGCCAACGTGCACGATGATCTGAGGAAGGCTTTCGCGAAGACGCCCGACGCGAAGGCCGCGGGCATGAAGGCGGGCGACTTCTCGTACAACACGGGCAGGCTGCGCTGTCCCGAATGCGACGGCACGGGTTCGATCAGCCTCGACGTGCAGTTCCTGCCCGACGTGGACGTGCCGTGTCCCGCGTGCAGGGGAAGCCGCTATGCGCCGGCCGCCTTTGCAATCAGGCGCGCCGCGAAGGCGGCGGGGGCGCACGGGACGCAGTCAGCGTACACGCTGCCCGAGTTCATGGACATGGACGTCTCGACGGCGCTTCGGGCGGCAGCCGACATGAAGACCGTGTCGGCAAGGCTCAGGGTGCTCGAGGATCTCGGGCTCGGCTACCTCACGCTCGGGGAGGCGACGCCCGGACTCTCGGGCGGCGAGGCCCAGCGGCTCAAGCTCGCGGGCGAGATGGGCAGAGGCCAGGATGATGCGCTCTTCGTCTTCGACGAGCCGACGATCGGCCTGCATCCTGAAAACGTCGCGACGCTCATGGCGGTCTTCGAGCGGCTCGTCGAGGCGGGCGCAACCGTGATCGTGATCGAGCACGACCTCGACGTGATCCGGGCGGCCGACTGGATGATCGATCTGGGACCGGGCGGCGGAGACGCGGGCGGCGCGGTCGTCTTCGAAGGCGTGCCCGAGGATGCGCCCGCAGAGCCCCGAAGCGTCACGGGCAGGCATCTCGGCCGTCGGGTTTAAGCCTGCGCTCATGAAGACGGGCATAATCAAGAAAGCGGACGCAGGGCCGGATTCAGGCCTGCATCCAACGCAACAACGAACGGGAAGAAGAACATCATGAACATCCGCAAGACTTCCATTTCGATCGTCGCAGGCGTGATCGCCGCGCTCACGGCGGCCTCCGCCGCTGCGGCTCCCGACGTCGCGCTCGTGAGGGAGCGTGCCGAACAGGGCGTCGTCGAGAGCCAGTTCGCCCTCGGCAACATGTACTTCAAGGGCAACGGTGTCGAGCAGAACATCGAGGAGGCCCTCAAGTGGTACCGCCGCGCCGCCGAAAAGGGCAACGCCATGGCGCAGCTCAAGCTCGGCTTCATCTACGAGGACGGCAGGGGCGTTCCTCAGGACAAGAAGGCCGCCAAGGACTGGTACCACAAGGCATGCGAAAACAAGCACGAGCTCGGCTGCAACTATGAGCAGCGCCTCATCGACGAAGGTGTTCAATGAGTCGGTCGAGTACGCTCAGGTCGGGACTTCGCCCTCTTTTTGACAGAACCCGTGCGCCGCAAGCCTCTCATTTCAATGGGAGGAGAAGGCGCACAAACTTTTCGGACGTGCAGTAACATTTCCTTATGCGCACCTCCACCTCTTCCTACATTGTCGAACTTCCGCTTCGTGTGAACGATCAGCAGAATCGTTTTCTCGAAAAGGCGTTTGAGTTCGGACGCACGCTCTACAATGCGCAATGCGACGCTCGGGACAGCTCTCGGGCGTCTGCAGCGCATGCGTGAGACGAAGGCGTGGCGGGAGGCACGGGACATGTCGAAAGGGAAGGCGCGAACAATAGCGTTCAATGCCGTTCATAAAGTCTTTGGACCAACCGAATTCGGCCTTGCGATCATTGCGAATAATCATCGTAAGGCGAGTGGTCGGAACGACATTGGTGCCCATGAAGCTCAGAACATCGGGAAGACGGTCTGGAAGGCTCTCCAACGTCACATGTTCCGGAAAGCCGGCAGACCTCGCT
>NZ_KQ968571.1:0-2180 GCF_001578585.1 Sutterella sp. KLE1602 | reverse complement strand
TCCATCCGAATGAATTCGGAGGCTTCCTGCGGCTATTTCTGTGAACGTCCGATGATTTTAACGCGCGCCCGCGCGCTACAATGCGCGCACGTTCAACTCGTTACGCTTCTGCAAAGGCTTCAGCACCATGTCCCAAAGAGCCGAATCCGCCGACACCGTCCTTGCGCCCGCAGGCGCCGTCATCTTCTGCCGCGTCATCGACAACTTCGGCGACGCGGGCGTCACCTGGCGACTCTCCAAGCGCCTGCGCGACCTCGGCCTGCCCGTCACGCTCGTCATCGACGCCGTCGACGTGCTCGCGAGGCTCGTGCACGACCTCGACCCCGCCGCCACGGACGCGCTCGTGCGCGGCATCCGCATCGTCGACTGGGACGCCTTCGAGGCCGAGGTTTCGGCAGGCGACCTCTCCCGCATCGGCGGCGTCTGGCCCTCGCTCGTCTTCGAGACCTTCGGCTGCCGCCTGCCCGACGCCGTCGAGGCAGGTCTCTGCGACGGCCGCACCCGCCTCTGGGTCAATCTCGACTACCTCTCCGCCGAGGAATGGGTCGAGGGCTCGCACATGGTCTGGGGCCTGCATCCGACGCTGCCCGTCAAAAAGCTCTGGTTCTTCCCGGGCTTCACCGACAGGACGGGCGGCCTTCTCATCGAGGACGGGCTCGACGAGGCCCGCAGGGCCTTCGACGCAGCCGCCTGGCGCCGTGCGCACGGTGCAAGGGACGGGCTTCGCACGCTCTTCTTCTTCGCCTACCCCGTCAACGCGATCGACCGCCTTGCCGCCGGCCTCAGGGCCGCGGACGAGCCCCTCAACCTGATGCTCGCGCCGGGCGAGGCCTCCGACATGCTCGAGCGCGCCCTCAAGGGCGACGCCCGCTTCAACGTCGTGCGCCTGCCCTTCGTGCCGCAGGAGGAGTTCGACGACATCCTGCGCGCCGTCGACGGCGCAGTCATCCGCGGCGAGGACAGCTTCGTGCGCGCCCAGCTCGCGGGGACGCCGCTCCTCTGGGCCACCTACCCGACCGAGGACAAGGCTCACGAGATCAAGCTCGACGCCTGGCTCGCAAGGTTCAGGGAGGCCTGGCCTGCGGACGCCGCCGTCCCCTTCGAGACCTACGAGGCCGCCTCCCGCCACTGGGTCGACGGCACGCTCGAGCCCGCCGAGGTGAAGGCCTGGCTCGACCAGCTGCCCGTCCAGAAGAGGGCCGCCGAAGTCTGGCGCGAGTCGCTTCTCAGGCGCGGCGACCTTGCCCGCCGCATCCTCGAACTCGTCCCGCGCGCCTGAGGCGCAGGCAGGCGTCAGGGCTGCAGGGGCGCCTCCGCATCAAAACCCGGGCCCAAATTAACAGTTCAAGGGCCGGAAAATTTGGTAGAATCGTCTGCTATTGATTTTTTGCTTCTTGCGCCCTCTTGCAAACGGGCGCGGGAAAAATTCTCGCAACACTGCAATTAGGGAATCTGATAAATGAAAACCGCTCAGGAACTCCGCCTCGGCAACGTCTTCATGGTCGGCAAGGACCCGATGGTCGTTGTCAAGTCCGAATACTCGAAGGGTGGCCGCGGTGCCTCCACGGTCAAGATGAAGATGAAGAACCTTCTCACGAACGCCATGACGGAAACCGTTTTCCGTGCTGACGACAAGTTTGAAGACCTCATCCTCGAACGCAAGGAAGTGACGTACTCCTACTTCGCCGATCCGCACTACGTCTGGATGGACGAAGAATACAACCAGTACGAAGTCGAAGCCGACGTCATGGCCGAAGCCCTCAAGTACCTTGAGGACGGCATGGCTGCTGAAGCCGTCTTCTACGAAGGCCGCGCCATCTCCATCGAACTCCCGACGATCCTCGTCCGTGAAGTCACCTACACGGAACCGGCCGTCAAGGGCGACACCTCCGGCAAGGTCATGAAGCCCGCCAAGATCGCCACCGGCTACGAACTCTCCGTCCCGGCCTTCGTTGAAGCCGGCGACAAGATCGAAATCGACACCCGTACGGGCGAATACCGCAACCGCGTGAAGTAATCTTCACCGATCGGTCGATCGAACAGAAAACCCGACGTTCCTCACAGGACGTCGGGTTTTTCTTTTGTTCCGGCTTGCGCTACACTGCGAGGCGTCTCAGCATCAACGTACTCCGCAGGCTCTAGCACCGTCAATAACCCCCGCCTAAAGGCGGAGGCTTGAA